>JALYOY010000341.1 GCA_030856655.1 Pseudomonadota bacterium
GGCTTCTTTCAATATCCCAACAATCTGACTTTCCGTAAATCGCGATTTCTTCATTTGAACCTCCAGGCAAAATCCTGCCAGAAAGTTCTACTTATTGCTTGTCTCTCAAATGGGGAAGCTTACGGAGGCACCATGAAAAATGAAATAACGGAGCGGTGCGAGAACACATACTTCGTATAACAAGCCGGAGCTTTATTTTGCCTTAAGGGAATCTTGAGGCCAAATCTACTCTTCTATTGCGGAGTTCGTTCTGGAGTCAATGAAAATCCCGGCTTTCCACCCTGAGACCACCCAGCAAATGACTATGGTCCACCAATCGCCTGGCGATCACGTGTTTGACTTCACTCTCGCATTGCCATACGCCGTACACCGTCAGAAGCCTTGAGTTCAATAACTCGCGGCGTTGTTTCAGGACGAGTTGGTTCCACACCACGACGTTTATTACTCCGGTTTCGTCTTCCAGCGTCACGAATACGACGCCACTGGCAGTTCCGGGGCGTTGTCGGCATGTTACGATACCGGTTGTTCGCACCAGTCGCCCGGGCGGATAATTATCCAGCTCCATTGCCGAACGCAGATTCATTTTCGCCAGTTTTGGCCGCAATAGTGCCAGCGGATGCCTTCGCAGGGTGAGCTCCATGCTGGCGTAATCGGCAATAATTTCCTCTCCTTCGGGCGCAGCGGCAATATCCGGCAATGTCTCCTTCACCGGAGAGTCTCGCATCAGATCCGATTGCTTGATATGGGATGCAGCCGCCCATAGAGCTTCACGCCGGTGGCCTGACAAGGTGCGTAATGCATCGGCGCTGGCGAGGGCGCGTATTTCGGAAGCATTGATTGATGCGCGTTTTGCCAGATTCGCCGTGCTTTCAAAAGCAGCCATTTCTCTCGCCTCAACGATGCGAGTGGCGGCCTTCAGGCCGATCCCTTTCACTCTGTTCAAGCCCAGCCGAACATCGGGTTGGACAGATTGAGAAGTCTCGTTCATCTGTTCTTCAAGTGTGCAATCCCACTGGCTGACTGTCACGTCCACCGGCCTGACTCGAACGCCATGGCGCTTCGCGTCTTGAATCAGTTGCGAAGCGCCATAAAAACCCATCGGTAAGCTATTCAGCATTGCACACAGGAATGCGGCGGGCTCGTGGCATTTAAGCCAGGACGATACATAAACCAGCAGCGCAAAGCTGGCGGCATGGGATTCCGGAAATCCATATTCACCAAACCCTTCGATTTGCCGAAATATCCGCTCAGCGAATTCAAGGTTGTAACCCCGGCTGACCATGCCGTTGATTAACCGCGCATGGAAGGAACCGAAACCCCCTTTTCTTTTCCATGCGGCCATGGAGCGCCGCAACTGATCCGCCTCGCCTGGGCTGAATCCGGCAGCGAGTATTGCCAATTGCATGACTTGTTCCTGGAAGATGGGGACGCCGAGTGTTCGGTCCAAAGCGGTTCTGACTTCCTCGCCTGGATAGTCCACGGGCTCTAGTCCCTGACGGCGGCGCAGGTAAGGATGCACCATGCCTCCCTGAATCGGCCCCGGGCGGACGATGGCAACTTCTACTACCAGATCGTAGAAGGTTCGGGGCCTTAATCGCGGCAGCATGGACATCTGCGCGCGGGATTCGATCTGGAAGACGCCGATAGTGTCGGCTTTGCAGATCATGTCGTAGGTTGCTTCATCCTTCACGGGAATATCTTGCACCTGGAAGAGCGCACCGCGTCGGGTGGAGACTAGATCAAGCGTGCGGCGGATCGCCGATAGCATGCCCAGCGCGAGCACATCGATTTTCATCAGTCCTACCGCTGCAAGGTCGTCCTTATCCCATTGGATAATGCGGCGATCCGGCATGGCTGCGTTTTCGATGGGAACGATACGGCACAGTTTGTCGCGCGAGATGACGAAGCCGCCTACATGCTGAGATAAATGACGCGGAAACCCATATAAGACTGGAATCAGTCGAATCAGCTTCTGAATAACCGGGCTGTCGGCATCAAAGCCATTTTCGGCCAGCCGATTGCGCATATCCGAGGCTTTATCCCACCAGGCCAAAGAGTTGGATAGCCGCCTGATGCGTTCGATATCGAGCCCCAGCGCCTTGCCGATATCCTGAATCGCCGAACGGGTACGATAGGTGATGACTGTGGCCGCGATGGCGGCACGATCCCGGCCATATTTACGGTAGATATACTGGATGACTTCTTCCCGGCGCTGATGCTCGAAATCGACATCAATATCGGGCGGGTCGTTGCGTTCCCTGGAAATAAACCGCTCGAACAGCAAATTGCCGCGCTCCGGGTCAATCTCGGTAATGCCCAGGCAATAGCACACTGCGGAATTGGCTGCGGAGCCACGCCCCTGGCAAAGAATGCCCTGTGACCGGGCGAACCTTACAATATCGAATACCGTTAGAAAATAGGGTTCATACTCAAGCTCGGCGATTAGCTGCAACTCCTGCTCGATCTGCCCTTTGACCTTGACCGAGATACCATTAGGGAAACGTCTTGCCATGCCCTCCTCGACCATTCGCCGCAGATAATCCGCATAGGTTTCATCCGTCCTGGCATCCGTCCCGGTTAATTCCTCGGGATATTCATAGCGCAGCTCATCCAGCGAAAAAACGCAGCGTTTTGCCACTACAATGGTTTCTTGCATGAGTTCCGGCGGATAGAGCTGGCTCAACTGCAACCTTGTGCGCAAATGCTGCTCCGTATTAGGCTGTAGCGCATAACCACATTCGCACAGCGGCTTGCCGATGTGGATAGCGGTCATCGTATCTTGCAGGGGCTTGCAGGAGGGGTCATGCATAGTGACGTCGCCAGCCACCACAAGCGGCATTCCCGTAATCTTTGCAGCTTGCCGGACTCTTTCGAACAACAGGTTTTCGTCTGCATGCAGCAATAACTCGATAGCAGTCCAGCAGCGTTCTGGAAATAGCGATCGCGCCCAGCGCATATCGTTTATAAGGGAACTGACCTCCTGAGTCGGGCGAGGGACTAACAAGACGAGGCAATCTTGCAGAAGAGCCAGGTGCGGCGCGTCGGAGCAGCTTTCAAAATCCTCACGGCCTATGCGATAAGCCCCTTTCTCGACACGTTGCCGTGCCAGTGTTATCAATTCGCACAGGTTGCCGTAGCCATTCCGGTTCATGGCAAGACACACCAGCCGTAACCCGTCTTCCAGAATGAATTGGCTGCCGATCAAAAGATGTAGTCCTGCTTTCTTCGCCTCCGCATGCGCTCTCACGACACCGGCCATGGAACATTCATCGGTAATGGCCAGGGCGGTATAGCCTAAGGTCGCTGCGCGTTCGACCAGTTCCTCCGGGAAAGACGCACCCTGCAGGAAGCTGAAGCTGGAGCAGCAATGCAGTTCAGCGTAGGCGGGAATTGAGGGATCCATGCCAGTTAAATGCCGGATAGTTTGGCTCCGAGAAGGCAGAGTCATGATTATCCAAAAAGCCCCTGCAAATGCCAGCCATTAGTATTTGCTGTGGGATTATGTTCGAGGTAGATCCATAACAATTGGCCGAGCGCATTCTCCGCAATAAAATAATCGCGCGCGATCGGGGCATCATCCCACCAGCCTGATTCGATGCGCTCCGGCCCTGCAATCAATTTCAATGGTGAACCATAGACTGGTTGATGACGCTGCAACTTCAGTTTCAGCGGTGTCTCCCTTAACCAGGCAGGACGGGTCAAGGGATGGGCTGGTTCTGATGGAATCGCTTTCCGGCATGAAGGATTATTCATTCCCGGAGACTGAAGGCTCTGGCTGTATTCAGGCCGATGGTCAGAGATGACATTCAAACGGATGATGGCTTGCGGCCCGAAGCGGGAAGAAACTTTTTCGATAAACCGGTTCAGTGAAGTTGTCTCCGATTGCGAGGTTGGGAACAATTCTAAATTATGGTCCCCTCCTGCCGTTATCTCGTCCGCTTTAAGTTCCAGACCGCAAATGGAGGCCACTATTTTTATGCGATCCAGTCGTTCACGCAGCAAGATCATCAAGTGCAGCGGGTCATCACTTTTTTCAGAAAGCCGTATGTGCAGTAGCGTGGATTTCTGCGGCTGCCGGAGGGAATATTCGTGATGCAAAATGAATGAGAGTTCCAGAACTGCGGCATGACGCAAAGACAGCCAGCCGCACATTTGCTCGATCATTCGCTGTACGGTAACCCATATCAACTCGACACTTTCAACCTGCGCCATTAATTCCGTTTTTTGCTGGAAAGATTCCGGTACTTCGAGCCACTGTTGCGGATCGGGAGAGTCGCCGCAGGCACGATCCAGTTCCGACAGCAGGTCCGGGCCAAACCGGCGTGCCAGGCCGCTGCGAGGCAATTGCCGTAAATCAGCCAATGTCTTGCAGCCTATGCCACGAATGACTTCCAAATAAGGCTGGGCCGATTCCAGTAAATGAATGGGCAAGGAATCAAGCAACGACCGAAACCTGGGGCCTGCGCCATTGATGACAATTTTCAGCGGGGCGGATTGCGCAAGCAGCCATGCCCCCTTAGCGGTGGGAGCAATGCCTACGCAGAGTTGCAAGCCTTGCGCGGCCACTGCCTGGTTGAGCAATGGACATAATTTTTTCAGGCCGCCAAACAGCTTCAGGCTTCCGGAAATTTCGGCAATAAGCCCGCTGCCATGCATAACGACATGGGGCGTGAAACGAAACGCGGCATAGGCAGCTTCCCGCAATGCTTTCATTTCTTCATGCGGATCATGTTCTACCACCACCAGATCTGGGAAAAGAGATAAAGCGCTGGCTAACGGTTGATGGGCCATTACCCCCCGCTGTTGTGCCGGTTGATTGGCTTGCTGGATATAAACCTGATTACCTTTACGAACAGTCGCTGCCATTGCGGGAATCAATGCGGCAGGAAACCGGCGTTCAATCCAGTCAAGTGATAATGTCGGGCAATGAAGAGCGATCCACAGCATTGGTTAGGGTGGGTGTGAGTATGGGTATGGGTATGGGTATGGGTGCAATGAGGCTGGAGAAAGGTCTTACTTGAGGCAGGGTAATGTAAAGGGGCAAGTCAATCGGAGTGCCCCTGCGCTTCAGTAAGCGTACAGAAAGAGTATGCCGTCGTGCTGGGCCGAGCAATATTCTTAACGGGGCTGCGGAGGATTCAAATTGTGCGCTCACCGGCCTGAACAAAAAAGTCAGGCTGGCGGCAGCCCGCGCAATGATTTGAAGCTTGCGCATTGCTTGCGGAGTTGCTTCGGGTAGCCAACATATGGCGGCCCCAAAAGCGGCACTTTTGATGCCTTGTTCAATCACCCATAAGCGCTCGGCGGTTTTGTCAACTTTGACCATCAGAATGCGTCGCCTATCAATATTCAAGCTCTCCCACGCATGCATATAAGGAATATAAGGCGGGCCAACCAGCAGAATATTCCTGCCATCTTGCGTGATATGCTTGAGCGAATGACTTAATAACCGTATTTCCCCCAGTCCTTCTGCTGGCAACAACAGTTCCGTCAGGCTGTGAGTAGACCATCCCCCTCCGGGCAATGCTTTATCTAATTCATCGAAGCCACTGGAAACAATTTGATCAGGCGAAGATCCTAATGCGTCGCCTCGCCATATTCTGTCTCTGAATTGAGTTTCGATCTGTAAAAGCGATAGCGGGGCCAAGGATGAGGAAGCAAGCATCGGGATGGCGCAAGGCTTCTCATCAATCAACGACTGGCATTGAGGCGGTGTCCGGCAGCACGGGCTTTCCGAATGAGGCCAACATACAACCCGTAGATTTCCAGCTCCTGTTCAGGCCGGATGGGCGGATAGTCCTTGCTTCGTCCATGGTTGCGCGCTTCGAGGTAATAACCTCTTTTATCTCTGGCCAGGACTTTGAGAGTGAATTCATTATCCACAATCGCCAACACAACTTGACCGGTTGAAGGTGAATTGCTGCGCTCTATAATCACCATATCGCCCTCGAGTATCCCCAGATCAATCATCGAATCGCCTTTGACGGGAAATAAAATGGTTTGAGAGGGATTCTCGATAAGATAATCATCTATGCGCAACAATTCAGGCTGGACGTCGGCGGCCTGTTGAGGCATTCCCGCCCGCACCACATGCCCTACTGTGCGCTCGAAAAAGCGAGGTCCGGGACGCGAGCGACCACCCGGTGCATTTTCAAGAAAGCCATCTTCTTTTAAACGCTGGACAATCTGATGTGTCCAGGAACGCGCCTTCCCATTCCATAGCACAGACAATTCGGTTATTGAAGGGATAATTTTTTCCTGGGCATAGTAATCCTGAAGTTTGCCAAGATAAGAAGAAATGTGGAGTTGCTGCATAGTAAAATAAGACATAAGACGAGAACGATCGTTCTTATTATAGAGAACAGTTGTTCTCAATTCAAGCGAGCCATTTATTTTTCGAAACCTCTGCAGCCCGGGCCGACAGCATTCCGGTAAAAGTGGCAGGGCGCGCAAGCGCCGTCGATACAGTTAGTATTTTTAGTCCAATCGCTTCAGCCACTCAGTCATCCTTTTGTAATCGTTTTGTCATGTAAGACGCTTACACTCTGTGTTGTTTTACAACATCCATGAGTGATCCGAGAGTCCTGATGATGAAGCATTGGCGTATCCGGCAGCTCCCGCAAGCGGTATATGGATTCACGCTGCTTGAGTTGCTGGTCGTGATGGTCATTATTGGATTGCTGGCCGGCTATGTCGCGCCCAAGTATTTTTCCCAGGTGGGCAAGTCTGAAGTGAAAGCGGCTCAAGCCCAGATCGATTCCATCGAGAAGGCGCTGGATCAGTATCGGCTGGACATAGGGCGCTATCCCGCCACCGATCAAGGGTTGGCTGCGTTGGTGACACGTCCCACCAGTGAGCTGAAATGGCAAGGGCCTTACCTCAAAAAGATGGTGCCACCCGATCCGTGGGGGCGACCATATATCTATAAAAATCCAGGCGAACGCTCGGAATTCGATTTGTATTCCTACGGCAAGGATGGCCAGCCCGGGGGTACGGGTGAAGCAGCCGATATCACGAACTGGTAAGTTGAGATGCGCTACGAAGTGAAAGCTGTGCTTGCCGGACAAGGCACGGTATTTCTCGAGCTCGATGCGGAAAACGAGGATGACGCTCGTCTCCAGGTAACGGCGCAGGGCGGTATTGTATTGCACGTACGCCGAAGGATTGCCGGCTGGATGCCGAAGTCGAGACTGCGTTTTCCTCTGGCGCATTTCAGCCAGGAGTTGCTTTCCCTGTTGGAAGCAGGGCTCAGCCTGGTAGAGAGTATCGAGACGCTATCGGATAAAGAGCAGGATGCCGGCGTGCGGAAAATTATTGAGGGGCTGCTTGCGCGGCTCTACGAGGGTATCACTTTCTCGCGGGCATTAGAGCTATATCCACAAGCGTTTCCGGCGCTTTATGTCGCAACTGCACGCGCTAGCGAGCGCACCGGCGATCTCCCCGAAGCATTGACACGTTTCATCAGCTATCAGACTCAGATGGATCTGGTTCGCAAGAAGTTGATTGGGGCGTCCATTTATCCCATTCTTTTGCTGGTAATCGGGCTATTGGTGGCAATGTTTCTACTGATTTTCGTCGTCCCGAAGTTCAGCGCCATTTACGAGGACATTGGATCCGATTTGCCCTGGCTTTCCATGATGCTGATTGAATGGGGGCATCTCGTGCACGAGCAGGGATGGTTAATGGCAAGCATCGGAACGGCTACGCTCGGCATTGTCATCTACGGTATAACGCGGCCGTTATTCCGGGTAAGGCTGACGCAACAATTATGGCGTATTCCGGCCATTGGAGAACGCATGCGGGTTTATCAGCTTGCCCGCTTCTACAGGACGCTGGGCATGTTGTTACGCGGCGGCATTCCGATAACAAAAGCGCTGGAGATGGTTAGCGGCCTGCTACAGCCGCATTTCCGGCCTAGGGTGCAAGCCGCCGCTACCCGGATAAGCGAGGGAAAAACGATCTCCAGTGCGATGGAAACGGAGGGGCTGACTACCGCGGTTGGCAATCGCATGCTGCTGGTCGGGGAAAGAACCGGTCTCATGGGGGAAATGATGGAGCGTATCGGAAACTTTCATGATGAAGAAATTGCGCGCTGGGTCGAGTGGATGACGAAGCTGATCGAGCCATTATTAATGGCCGTGATTGGCGGCGTGATCGGCGGAATTATCATCCTCATGTATATGCCGATATTCCAGTTGGCGGGGAGCGTCAGTTGAATCAATTGGTTGAAGCTGCCTCGGTTGAAGCTGCCTTGGCGCTGGTCGCAACGCTGCCCATTGATGTGCATCGGCTTGACGAGGCGCGCAGGGAAGCGTTGGTTCGGGGCGTTCCAGTGATAACGGTTCTGGAAGAGACTGGCGGCTATACGCCAGATCAGCTGGTTGCGGAACTCGGCCGGCTGCTTCGGATGCCCGTATTGACGATGGAAGAACTGCGAGCATTTCGTCCTGCATTTGAGACGTTGCCCTTTAACGAAGCGGTTATGCGGGAGTGCGCATTGTTCCGCAGCGAGGAAAAATACGTTCTCGCTGTCGGCAATCCATTCTCGACTAACCTGAGATCGTGGGCGGAAGAACGTATTGAGGTCGCAGCAGCGTGGCATCTGGTGCATCCTGCCGATCTGGCAGCTTTTTTTGCGTTGCAGGAAAAAACCATGCGCGCAATGGATAGCTTGCTTCCCACGGCGGAACGCGGCGCCATAAAAGCGGGCGAAGAAGATCTTTCACTAAAGAGCATTAACGAAGGCAGCAGTCCGGTGGTGCGGCTGGTGCATTCCACGCTGTATGACGCGCATAAGTCACAGGCAAGCGACATTCATCTTGAAATGGTGACGGGTGCATTGTCGATCAAGTACCGGATCGACGGTGTATTGACCCTGATCGGCGTGGTACAGGGCGCGGACTTGGCCGAACAGGTGGTTTCACGCATCAAGGTAATGTCCGATCTGGATATTGCCGAACGCCGCGTGCCTCAGGACGGGCGCTTCAAGGTTTCAATCCAGGGGCGGGAGATCGATTTCCGCGTATCGATCATGCCGAGTATTTTCGGCGAGGATGCTGTGCTGCGTATCCTCGACCGGCAGGCGCTTGCCGACCACGTCGAGGGGCTGACACTAAACCATCTCGGCTTCGATCAGACCGCGATAGCGAGTTTTCGCCGTCTCAGTTCCGAACCGTATGGCATGTTGCTGGTTACCGGACCCACCGGCAGCGGCAAGACCACAACGCTCTATGCCGCGATTTCGGAAGTCAATGATGGACAGGACAAGATCATCACCATAGAGGATCCGATTGAGTACCAGTTGCCCGGCGTGCTGCAGATACCGGTCAACGAAAAAAAGGGACTGACTTTCGTACGCGGCTTGCGCTCGATCCTGCGCCACGATCCGGACAAGATCATGGTCGGCGAGATCCGTGATCCGGAAACAGCGCAGATCGCCATACAAGCGGCGTTAACGGGCCACCTTGTCTTTACCACGGTACATGCCAATAACGTATTCGACGTTATCGGCCGCTTTTCACATATGGGAGTGGATCCCTACAGTTTTGTTTCCGCCTTGAACGGAATCGCGGCGCAAAGGCTGGTTCGTCTGCTTTGCACACATTGTGCGGTGGAAGAACGGCCGGACGAGCAGTTGATTGCTGAATCCGGCATCATGCCCGAGCAAGCAAGTACGTTCCGTTTCCGCGTTGGCAAAGGCTGCGGCCAGTGCCGGGGAAGCGGTTACCGTGGGCGAAATGCAATCGCGGAAATGCTGGTGTTGAACGACGAAATCCGCGAACTCATCATAGCGCGCGAACCCATACGCCGGATAAAAGAGGCCGCGAAGCGCAGCGGTACCCGCTTCCTCCGCGAGGCAGCGCTAGACATGGTGAAAGCTGGGCAAACAAGTTTGCAGGAGGCCAATCGTGTCACCATTGTGGCGTGACCAGATTCAGGTTTTTTTCGCTCCCCACCGAGTCGACCTGGTGCGTTCGCATCGGGGAATAAAGCCGAAGCAGGCCGCCAAGCTATCGACGGTATGCGAGCGGGATCCGGATTTGCTGGCCTGGGAGCAGCCGCTTGGGCAATTGGATCAGATGATCGCAGATGGTGCCGGGGCGGACCTGACTATCACCATTTCCAACTATTTTGTGCGATATGCGGTGATACCGCCGCAGATGCAAATTGCGAACCCCGCTGAGTTGTATGCATACACGGCTTTTCACATGCGCGAAGTTTACGGAGAGCGAGTTGGAGCATGGGCACTCAGCATGAGTGCCTGGGACCCATGCAGCGGCGGTATTTGCGCGGCAATAGAAAGCGCCCTGCTTCAACAATTGAATGAACTCACGGTGCGACGCAAAGTAAGGTTGAAAACTGTTGAGCCTTACCTGTCGGGCGTCTTCGATCAGTGGCGCAAACGGTTCAATGGTAAAAGGATATGGCTCGCCCTGGTCGAATCAGGGCGCCTTTGCCTTGCCTCGCTATGGAGCGGCGCATGGCAGAGGATACGCAACCAGAGGATATTGCATAACGTGGAAGACGAACTGCTTGCGGCCCTCGATCAGGAGGCGATACTTTTTTCGGGGCGCAAGGAAGCGGTCGAACAGGTCTACCTGTTTGCGCCGGAACATCCGGGGTTAGCATTGCCGAACGAGTGCGGCTGGCAGATTCTTCCACTGCAGAACGAGAGTATGCCCGCCCCGCTCCATTATCCGTCTACTGTCATGATTGCGGCACCGAAAAACTGATGCACAGCCTTAGACTCAAATTCCCCGACAGCGGGCTGGAAGCAAAAGGCGCCGGATATGCCGTGATGCTGCTGGGTATTGTCGTTCTCGCCAGTGTGCTGTATCAGTTCAAGATGGCCATTGACGAGGTGGCTTATTGGGATTTACGCATCGCCGGCATGGATCGCCGAACGCAGCGGGGAACGATGTCACTGGCTTCACCAGTGCAGGGAGGTCGGGAAATAAAGCAGGAGGTTGGAAAAGCCAACGCCGTGATGAGCGAGATCGACCTGCCGTGGGAAGCGCTTTTTGATTCTGTCGAGTATGCAGCGAGTCACGATGTAGCTCTGCTGTCGCTCCAGCCGGATGCCGCCGGCCGTACGATGCGAATTGGCGGCGAGGCGAAGAGTATGGCAGCACTGCTTGACTTCGTTAGCGCCCTGGAGCGTGAACCGGTTCTCAAGGATGCCTATCTGCTTAAATATGAAATCAAGCAGGATGATCCACAGCGGCCGATTATTTTTTCCCTTACAGCGTCATGGATCGAAGCTTCCTGATAAACGCATTGTTGCGGGCACGCTGGCAGACGGCGCGGCTTGGCATTGCTGGAAAAATCGGCTTTGGACTGCTAGTTTTCTCGGCTGTGTTTTTCGTTGCAGCGGTGTTGCCGCGCCATGCCGAGTCAAGCGCACTCATGAGCAAAGCCGAAGCAATGAAGGTGCGTCCGCAAGAGAAAATCACACTTGCGGCGGGCAGGAAAATACATGGCGATCAGGGCCTGCAAGCTTTCTATGCTTTTTTTCCTAATATCGATTCATCACCGTTCTGGATCAAGGAGATGGTGCAGGTCGCGGCCACAACCAATGTAGAGATAAGTGTAAGCGAATATCGGATGGTGCGCGACAAAGGATGGAGGCTTGCGCGCTATGAAATGATGCTACCGGTTCGGGGCAGGTATCCGCAAGTGCGCGCTTTTATCGCTGACGCCCTGCGCGTTGTTCCTGCCATGGCGTTGGTGGATGTTGCGATCAAACGCGAAGGCGTGGAATCGGAATTGCTCGAAGCGAGTCTCAAATTCAATCTCTATCTGAGCGAAGGTAAGAGATGAACCGAAGAGGACAGGGACGGACATTGTGGTTGGGAGGAGCATTGTTAGCGGCGCTTCTCGCCACCCAGTGGGTGAGCGGAGAGGACGGCGGCGCGGATCCGATATCTGCTATTCCCGAAGAAAGGGGTTCAAAAAGGGAGATCCGCGCTGACGGAGGCGAACCTGCGCAACTGCAACTTGAGCGGCTGGAGCGTAGAAAATTCAATGCACAGGCAGGCGACCTTTTTGGCCCGAAATCGTGGATACCGCCACCGCTTCCCACAGCGTCCCAGCCGCCTTCTCCCCCGCCGCCGTTGCTGTTCAAATATCTGGGTAAACTGACCGAGGGGGATGAAACGCGGATTTTTCTCGCTCTGGCTGAACGCAACTATGTAGTCAAAGCCGGAGAAAACATAGATAACCAGTATCGGATCGATGAGGTGACTGATCACGCCATTACCTTTACTTACCTTCCGCTTGGCGCCAAGCAGACGCTTTCCACCGGGGGCGGCGGGTAGAAGGGAATATGCGATGAAAATTGGAAAACACATTTTGATTGTGATGATTCTGGCCACGTTTGCCGGATGCGCCGCGAATAAAGCTTTTGTCGAGGGCAAGCAGCTCATTGCCGAGGGCAAGCTCGATACCGGCCTGGCAAGCTTGGAAAAGGCGGCTCGCGAAGAGCCGGAAAATCTTGAGATTCGAGCGGTGCTCGCCCGTCAGCGTGAGGCAGTAGTGGCACGTTTGCTCGCCGAGGCCGATAATGCCCGGTCGTCAGGCGACCTGGATGGTGCCGAGCGGGAATACCGCCATGCACTCGAGATAAACCGGCGCAGTGGACGTGCACAGGAGGGTTTGGCGGCCATCGAGGTGGATCGCCGTCATATTGCTGCGCTGAAGCATGCGGAAGAACTGCTGGAAAGCAATGACTATACCAGTGCAGAAAACGAGATTCGATCGGTACTGCAGGAAAATCCGATGCAGCGCGATGCCCGGCGGCTGATAAAACGGATTACCGAAGTCGAGTTGAGTAGCGGAAACATGGTGCAACCTGTATTAAAAACAGGTTTCAAGCAACCGATCACCCTCGAGTTTCGCGATACCGGTCTGAAATCGGTATTCGAAATTATGGCGCGTACCGCCGGAATCAACTTTGTCTTCGACAAAGACGTCAAGCAGGACACCAAAACCACCGTTTTCTTGCGCAATACCTATATCGAGGATGTGTTTAAGCTGCTGCTTATGACAAATCAGCTTACACACAAAGTATTGAACGAAAATTCAGTGCTGATTTATCCCAATACTCCTGCCAAGCAGAAGGAATACCAGGAATTGGTGGTGCGCAGTTTCTATGTGGCGAACGTGGACGTGAAACAGATGGTCGCCATGGTCAAAGGACTGGTTAAAACCAAGGATATGCATGTCGACGAGAACTTGAACCTGTTTGTCATGAAAGACACGCCGGATGCGGTTCGCCTGGTCGAGCGGCTGGTTGCACTGAATGATCTGGCGGATCCTGAAGTCGTGCTGGAAGTTGAAGTGCTGGAAATCGGGCGTAACCGTCTGCTCAATCTTGGCATACAGTATCCTGACCGGATCAATGTGAATATGCTCAACGCAGCCGGTGCTGCTGCTGGCGTTCCGGCAGGCTTCGAGATCAGCAGTTCCGGGGTTAATGGCAACGGGTCCAACTTGGACCGGTTAACTGGCTTCATTGCCAATCCCGCGTTGCTGATTAATCTCAAGCAACAGGATGGCGTCATCAATGTGCTTGCCAATCCGCGTATCCGGGTCAAGAACCGCGAGAAGGCAAAAATTCTCATCGGCGACAAGGTGCCAGTTGTGACCACCACTGCCACCGCCAACGTCGGGGTGGCGTCATCCGTAAGTTACCTTGACGTTGGGCTCAAGCTGGACGTCGAGTCAACGATTTCACTGCAGGATGAGGTATCGATGAAAGTCAGCCTTGAGGTAAGCAATATCGTCAGGGAAGTACCAGTCACAGGAGGCGGGCTTGCCTATCAGGTTGGCACCCGTACCGCAGCCACCACGCTGGCGTTGAAAGACGGCGAAACCCAAATTCTGGCAGGACTGATCAGCGATGACGAACGCATTACTTTCTCAAAGATTCCCGGACTCGGGGATTTGCCCTGGGTGGGTAAACTG
>JALYOY010000343.1 GCA_030856655.1 Pseudomonadota bacterium
GGGCGTGATCGGCATACTTGCATCGCGCATGAAGGATAAATTTCACCGCCCCGTGATAGCGTTCGCGCCTGGCAGTAATGGTGAGATAAAAGGTTCGGGGAGATCCATTCCGGGGTTTCACTTGCGAGACTCATTGGACCTGGTATCCAAGCGCCACCCGGGTCTCTTACTCAAATTCGGTGGTCACGCGGCAGCGGCAGGATTAACCGTCCGCACCAGCGATTTCAAAAAATTCCGTGACGCTTTCGAGCAAGCCGCGCAGGCGCTGCTCACGCCCGCCGATCTCATGCATGTCATTGAAACCGACGGTGACCTGGATGAACCCGAACTGACCCTGGAACTGGCGCGCCTTCTTACGGAGCAGGTTTGGGGGCAGGGTTTCTCCCAGCCCACGTTTAGCGCCCGCTTCCAGGTGGAGGATCAGCGCTCAGTCGGAGAGAAACATCTTAAATTAAAGCTGAGAAAACACGAAATGCGAACCATGAAACACGGCTCAAAAAAACCCGGCTGTCTTTATGATGCCATACTATTCTCTCACAATGTCCCTCTCCCAGAAATAATCGATGCTGTTTATAGGTTGCAGGTAAATGAGTTCAACGGCAGTTCCACCTTGCAATTTATCCTGGATCATTGGTTTCAATGCGACGCCTGACTATCGACTTTCTTCAAAACAGTATCGCTCGATGCCATTTAAGCTGACTATACCTTCACCCGGCGCAACAATCCGCTACCCCCATCTTTACGGCTCTGGCGACGCACTCGCTCTAGCAGAGCTGGCGCAGCGAGCGAGACCTGTCACTATCATTGCTGCAAGTGCGCTGGCCGCGCAAAGACTGCTGGAGGAAATCCCTTTTTTTGCACCCGGGCTAAAAATCCATCTCCTGCCGGATTGGGAGACGCTGCCCTACGATACCTTCTCACCCCACCACGACTTAATTTCAGAACGGCTCGCCACGCTTTATCAGCTCATGAGCGGAGCCTGCGATATATTGATCGTACCGGTCACCACCGCGCTGTACCGCATGCCTCCCCGGGAATACCTTGCCGCGCATACGTTTTTTCTTAAACGTGGAGAAATACTCAATTTGAACGCGCTACGCAATCAAATGAGCTTGGCAGGTTACACCCACGTGACCCAGGTCCTGTCACCGGGGGAATACAGTCTGCGCGGTGGCTTGGTCGACCTGTTTCCCATGGGCAGTCCGCTGCCTTACCGTATCGACTTGCTGGATAACGAGATCGAAACCATCCGCACTTTTGATGTGGATACGCAGAGAAGCGTCTATCCCGTCAGCGAAATAAGATTATTGCCGGCGCGTGAATTTCCTTTTGACGAAGAAGGCCGCGCTCGCTTTCGAGGTAATTTTCGTGAGAAATTCGAGGGCGATCCTTCGAGAAGCCACATTTACAAAGATATAAGCAAAGGCGTTACACCTGCAGGTATCGAATACTACTTGCCGCTTTTTTTTGAGCATACCGCCACACTCTTCGACTACCTGCCACAGACGATGCTGTTATGCATGCACCATGATATCTACCCGGTAGTAGAGAATTTCTGGCGCGAAACGCAATCACGCTATCAATTGCTACGCGGCGACCAGGACCGGCCGTTGCTGCCACCGGGAGAATTGTTCGTCACGACAGAGGGGTTTTTCGGCGCACTAAAGCCTTATGCTCGCATCGAAATCCGGTCTGAAACTCAAAATCCGAAGTCCATGCTTCAAGATTTGACCAGCTCGCTGCCACCGCTCCAGATTGACCGCCGCGCTGATAATCCAGCCGAGAAACTTTCCGCATTTATCGCGGAATTTGCCGCTGAATTCAAGCCGTCCGGTGGGCGGGCATTGCTGCTGGCAGAAAGTCTCGGCAGGCGAGAACTGATCGCGGAGCACTTGAAGCAATACGGGCTGTATCCCGATATTTGCGATGACTACACGCATTTTTTGACAAGCGTGAAACCTTTCATGCTTGGCGTAGCCCCGCTGCACAACGGTTTCATAATTTCCGGCGAAGGTATTGCCTTCATCACCGAGAGCGAGCTTTATGCCACGCATCTGCATGGCCGTCGTGAACGCGATTCGCGCAAAGCGACAGCGGTGGGCGATGCGATGCTACGCGATTTATCTGAAATCAAATCCGGTGATCCAGTGGTGCATGAACAACACGGCATCGGCCGTTACTTGGGGTTGGTAAGCATGGATCTGGGAGAAGGCGCAACAGAGTTTTTGTCGCTTGAATATGATGGCGGAGACAAACTGTACGTACCGGTTTCACAGCTGCACTTAATTGGACGATATAGCGGGGCGGCGCCCGAAGCCGCGCCACTGCATAAACTCGGCAGCGGCCAGTGGGATAAAGCGAAGCGCAAAGCGATGCAGCAAGTACGCGATACCGCTGCAGAACTGCTCAATCTTTATGCTCAGCGCAGCGCTCGGCTGGGCCATACCTTCGGCTTCAAGCAGCACGATTACGAAGCATTTGTCGAAGGTTTCGGTTTCGAGGAAACGCCCGATCAGGCCGCCGCTATCGGTGCAGTAATCGAGGACTTGACTTCAGGTAAGCCAATGGACCGATTAATCTGCGGCGATGTGGGTTTTGGCAAGACCGAGGTGGCGTTGCGCGCGGCCTTCATTGCCGTTGCGGATGGTAAACAGGTAGCTGTACTGGTGCCTACCACGCTATTGGCCGAGCAGCATTTCCAGAATTTTTCCGATCGCTTCAGTCTGATTGCAGACGAGTGGCCAATAAAAATTGCAGAGCTATCACGCTTCCGTTCAGCCAAGGAACAAGCTCAGGCACTGACCGGACTGGTTAATGGGCAAATCGACATCGTTATCGGCACTCATAAACTGATCCAGAAAGGTGTGAAATTTAAAAGCCTGGGCCTGGTCATTATTGACGAGGAGCATCGCTTTGGCGTACGCCAGAAGGAACAGCTGAAGAGTCTACGCTCGGAAGTGGATGTACTGACGCTTACTGCGACACCCATTCCCAGAACGCTTGCCATGTCACTGGAAGGTCTGCGCGATTTCTCTGTAATTGCCACTGCACCGCAACGGCGGCTGGCGATCAAAACTTTCGTCAGCCGCTTTTCCGAAGGGGTCATCCGCGAGGCATGTTTGCGCGAATTAAAGCGTGGTGGGCAGATATATTTTCTGCACAACGAGGTAGGCACCATTCAGCCGATGCATGACAAGCTCACTCGTCTGTTACCGGAGGCGCGCGTACACATTGCTCACGGCCAGATGCGCGAACGCGAGTTGGAGCACGTGATGAAGGATTTTTATCAGCAGCGTTTCAACCTGCTGCTTTGCACCACCATTATCGAGACTGGTATTGACGTTCCCACTGCCAACACCATCATTATCAACCGCGCGGATAAATTCGGCCTGGCCCAATTGCATCAGTTGCGCGGGCGAGTAGGTCGCTCACACCATCAGGCATACGCATACCTATTAGTACCGGAGGAAGAGGCGATTGGCGCGCAGGCCAGGAAGCGTCTCGAAGCCATCCAGGCAATGGAAGAATTGGGTGCGGGCTTTTATCTCGCCATGCACGACCTGGAAATCCGCGGTGCCGGTGAAGTGCTGGGCGAATCCCAAAGCGGCGAGATGCAGGAAATCGGCTTCAGTCTCTACACGAACATGCTGGACGCCGCCATTCGATCGTTGAAAGAGGGAAAAGAGCCCGATTTACAGCATCCCCTGGGAGTCGCTACGGAAATTAATTTGCATGTGCCCGCCTTGTTACCTGAGAACTATTGTAATGACGTACATGAGCGTCTGGTACTGTACAAGCGCATGGCCAATTGCATAAGCGACGATCAGCTAGATGACATGCAGCGCGAGTTGATAGACCGTTTTGGCCTCTTGCCGGATCCCGTCAGAGCATTACTGGACTGCCACCGTCTCCGCATCGCCGCCAAGCCGTTGGGCGTCACCCGCGTGGAGGCAAGCGTTGATTATATCCAGTTACAGTTTATCCCTAACCCGCCGGTAAATGCTGCAAAAATCGTCGCGCTCATTCAGCGCAGCGGCGAATATACGCTTTCCGGTCCCGACCGCTTGAAAATACAAGTTCGAATGGCGGGGGCGACGGAACGCGTGGCGCGAATAAAAAAATTGTTCACCGAGTTGAACGAATAAAAAATTTAGCCGGCCAGTGCACGCAGGAAACCGGGACCATGCTTTGATCCCACGTAATATTCGCGTAAAGATTTCTGCAGTTTTTCCTTTTAGTAAAAAATTCCATGTTGAGTCGCCCCTTCCAGAGGATAATTATCGTGGCTTCGGCCATGGCGCGTCCGATAATTTGTGTCATTTTTATTAAGAAAAACTATCCAGATGGCGTGGCTAAAGAGTATTAAAAGCAAAATCATGATTTTTGCCATCGCAGCCACGCTCATCCCGTCACTGGGACTGGGGCTGCTTTCCTTCCGGCAGAATGAGGCGCAGATCGGCGATAATGTGACACGTGAACTTCGCGCCCTGACCGGCTATGCAAGCCGCGAAATAGAGCTCTGGATCGATAAGCGTGTCCACGAGGTGCGGGTATCCTCCACATCCAGCGCAATCATAGACGGATTATCGGCGATTACCGGGCCACGAGCGAATTCGCCCGGCAAAAATCCACAAGCCTTGGCACATTATCTGCGTTCGGTACAGGCAAAACTCGACACTATACTGGAACTGACCGTGATGGACCCCTCCGGGAAAATGGTAGCCAGCAGCACGGCAGCGCCAACTGCCATAACGCTCCCAAGGGACTGGCCGCAGAAATCCCTCACTGGAGGCTTCGTGGTCGTAGCGCCCCATTGGGATGAGCAATATACCACCGCGACACTCAGCATCGCCGTTCCGGTATTGTCATATGACAACCTACTGATCGGTGCATTGGTCGCCGTGCTCGACCTGAATGCCTTGCAGCCCCATTTGAAAAGTGAAACAAAGTCTCCACGTGGCGAGGTGCTTCTGCTCGACCGAGACGGCAGAATTCTTGTCACCAGCCGGGCCGATGTGGACAGATCGGTGCGATTGGATGAGCCATTGCTGCGACGTCTACAAGCTCAGCCCGGCGAGTCCCTTGTCTTCCAGGGGATGACGCATCAGGAGGTCATCGGACTGGCCGATATGTCCGCTGAACTACCGGCCACGATCCTGGCGGAACGTGATCGCGCCGAGGTCTACGGCACATGGGTCAAACTGCGCAATATGTTTCTGGCACTGGTGGGCACATTGGCGCTGGTAGTGGCAGCGGTAGCCTTCCGGATGGGTCGTTCGATTGTCGGGCCGTTGCAA
The DNA here is from genome assembly GCA_030856655.1 of Pseudomonadota bacterium. Taxonomy (GTDB): domain Bacteria; phylum Pseudomonadota; class Gammaproteobacteria; order Burkholderiales; family Nitrosomonadaceae; genus Nitrosospira. The sequence goes on from JALYOY010000343.1 coordinate 5,298, forward strand.
AGGCTGATCGGCGCAGCGGATCGGATTGCCGGCGGAGATCTTGAAGTCCGACTGATCGCAACGCGGAACGACGAAGTCGGCCACCTTACGCAGGTGTTCAACCAGATGGCAGATAGGCTGCGTCACAGCCACGCCGAGATTATGGCTACAAATCAAGCCATACAGCAACAGAATCGAGTGCTGGAAACGCTCTCCATTACCGATAGCCTGACCGGCCTGTATAACCGCAGCAAACTTGATGCGATCTTGAGCGATCAGCTCGCGCGATTCAAACGCACACAGCGGGAATTTACTTTATTAATGATGGATGTCGACTACTTTAAAACGCTTAACGACACCTACGGCCATATTACTGGCGATGAGATCCTGGCGGCGGTGGCACGAATACTCGTTCAATCAATCCGCAGTATTGACTATGCAGCGCGCTACGGCGGCGATGAATTCATTATTATTTTGGTGGAAACCTCAGCGGAACTGGCCCTGAAAACGGCTGAGCGTATCCGCTCTCAGGTGGAAGCCATGCGCTATAAAGCCGATGACACGACAATTACGATAACAGTAAGTATCGGCATCGTGCAGTGTCAGCCCGATGATATGATACCAACAGCAGTATTTGCTCGCGCTGACCGCGCGCTCTATGAGGCAAAGCACGCTGGCCGTAATCGCGCTCATTGCGCCCCTCTTGCGTAGAAGATCAGAGATACTGCCGCTTAAAAAGCGGCTATTGCCGCCGTGCCGTTATCCAAATCCGCAGTTAACCTTTTTTCTCAGTGTAGCAAAATGATCCAAAAGGATTTTTATCCTTCTTGACCGTGACGTTCTTGGTGAATTCGCTGCGGACTGCCCAATTTAGGATATTCATCGTTGTGACGAACGCTACTTGCCCACTTGGGCCTCCACCAATGTATTCAGCACCCATCCCGAGTGCCCATTGGTGGTCTGAACTCGCAGCCAATCCCCTTGATACGCCTCCGCTGTCATCGAGGAATCTTTCTTTAGCGTACCAAGTATCGCTGCGCTGAACGCTGGCTTCTGACGCAGATTGCTGTTGGCCACGGCGCGCAGCGGGATGGGTACCTCAAAAGAGGTCGTGATGCGGCGCGGATCCGACGGCTTGAAGGTACGGTTATTCTTAATCATATCGACAAGTCCACGTGCGTGTGCGACGCAATCCATGGCTTCGGCATAGTTGTCTTCCGCATAGGACTTGGAGGCTGCATCGAGGAGACGCTGTGCCTGAGTTAGCACCGTCTGCTCGGACTCTGCAGGAGACGACTTCAGGTTTTCCAAGGCGACCTCAACTTCCGCGATAGTTGAGGCAGCAGCGGGTCGGGTGGCCAACCGGCGGAGCTTTACCTGGGCGTGCGCGGCTTGGCTGCTTGTCGCCTGCAATGTCTTGGCCTGATCATGCTCTCGAACCTGTTGAGCGCGAATCTGCGTCTCCTTCTCTGCCAATAACTTCTGCATGCGCTGGATATCCTGTTGCTGCGCCTCCTTTTCCGCTAGCAACTTGTGCAGGCGTTCAATTTCATACTGTTCCTTCACGCAGGCCTCCATCGGGGGGACCGGACATTCGGGTGGAGGGAGAGGTTTCGAAAGAATGCTGCAACTCGTCATGTTCGAACTCAGCAGAGCCATAACGATCCCATATACCATTTGTCGCGCTCGGGCTTTTGGAGGGCTGCATAGCTTATCCGGCTGTATCAGTAATCCCGTCACTTCTTTATCTCCCGATTGCAGTTCCCTGAAATACGCAATATTTATCGCGCAGTTCTCCCCAGTTCTCCGCCTTTCTCGCTTGGCGGTTCAGTTTTACGTTATGCGTATCGTTATTCTAATGGACTACTAAGTAACGGCGTTAAATGCTTGAGCTTTACCTTGCTATCCGTTTTTAAGCGGTATCTTTACCGGCACCACCCGGCTGGCAGCAAGTTTCGCGCGTGCCCTCGCCTGGACGATATCTACGCCGTTTGCCAATGCCACGCCCATGCGGCGATTGACAAACGATTCCGGCTTTCCGAACAGACGCAGGTCGGTTTTTGGCACACGCAACGCCCCGTCCACGCCATTAAACGCGATAGCCCGCTCTTCCATTCCCCCATAAATCACGGCGCTCGCGCCCGGTGCACGCAAGGCGGTATCCACCGCCAGGCCGAGTATCGCGCGTGCGTGCAGCTCGAATTCGTTCTGAATCTGGCTGCACATCGTTACCATGCCAGTATCATGCGGACGCGGGCTGACCTCGCTGAACCATACTTCGTCGCCTTTGATGAATAGTTCCACGCCAAAAACACCTTGACCTCCGAGGTTACTGGTTATTTTCTCAGCAATGTGGCGCGCACGCTGCAAAGCGAACGGCGACATTGCCTGTGGTTGCCAGCTTTCCACATAATCGCCGCGAATCTGGATATGGCCGATGGGTTCGCAAAAATGCGTTTCTATTTCACCAGCCGCACCCATAGCGCGCACGGTAAGCTGGGTAATTTCGTAATCGAAATGAATGACGCCCTCGACGATTACCCGCCCCTGATCCACTCTGCTGCCGGTTGCGGCATGTTTCCAGGCGGACTCTACTTCGTCCGCTCCATCGATTTTCGATTGGCCTTTGCCGGAGGACGACATCACAGGCTTCACTATGCAGGGATAACCGATACCATTTTCAATTGCCGCGCGCAATTCCCTGAGGCTACTGGCGAAAGCGTACGGCGAAGTCGGCAAGCCCAGCGTTTCTGCCGCAAGGCGTCGGATACCTTCGCGATGCATCGTGAGCTGCACGGCGCGCGCCGTGGGAATGACGCGCGCAATTCCCAACCGTTCGATCTCCGTCAGCGTGGCGGTGTCAATCGCCTCGATCTCCGGCACAATAAATTGCGGCTGCTCACGCTCGACCAATTCGCGCAATACAACGCCATCCGCCATATTGATCACATGCGCGCGGTGCGCCACCTGATGACCCGGTGCATGAAGATAGCGATCTACGCCGATGGTTTCGATGCCGAAGCGTTGCAACGCAATAATGACCTCCTTGCCGAGCTCACCGCTACCCAACAGCATGACCTTAATCGCGGAGGAACTAAGTGGAGTACCGATAGTGAGGGGTTTATTCATTACTTACCTGCTTCAGCAATTTTCTTAAGGAAAATTCAAGCAGCAATTATACATTCCGTTGGCATCGTGGGTTTTCTTTGAAAATACGGCCTTCATTCAGACCATCACAAGCGGGATTTACTTTGACGACCAGCCTATTCCGCGCCCCGCTTTTTTATCAGGGCGCAATAGAGAAAGCTCTAACTAATCCTTCGCTCCTCGAACGGCCTCCTTAGGAAGGATCTGGAAATTTGATATAGAACTGCTCAGTGAATGCTGGCAAAATGCGGACTGCCGAAAAATGTCACTTGCCGCTATCGATGCGGGTTACTTGGCCTGCTCCGCAGAAAATACGGGGCATACCGCTCAGTATGAGCCTTCGAAAACCCTAGCGCATCGGATTATCCTTAACAAAAATTAAAGGCCTATGAATCTTATTATCCAAGGACTTGAGATCCAAAACCACGATTTAAGAGAGTTGGCGAAGCTCGCTGGCGCCAATCATATCGAGCGTATTACGGGCCAGGCCTTCCGGCTGAAAAATGCCAACCGGCGGGAAAACATACCGGAATATTGCGCCGAAGCCGAACTGGATTTCGCTTTCGTGGAGCAAGCGGTGCAGCTTGCGGATTTCGGCCTGGTGGCGATGGATATGGATTCCACCCTGCTCGCGATCGAATCCATTGACGAAATAGCTGATATGCAAGGCGTAAAACCCCAGGTATCCGAAATTACGCTTAGAACCATGCGCGGAGAAATTGTTTTTGCTGAAAGTTTGAGGCAGCGTACAGCGTTGTTGCAAGGCCTGGATCAAGATGCGCTGCAACGCGTTTACGATGAGCGGGTGCAACTAAGCCCCGGTGCAGAAAGAATGTTGCAGCGGATGAAATCGGCAGGCCTCAGAACGATGGTGATTTCCGGCGGATTCACATTTTTTACCGATAGAATAAAAACAAAATTGGGGTTTGATTACGCCGCCGCCAATACACTCGAAATCGTAGGTAATAAACTTTCCGGTAAGGTGCTGGGCGACATCATCGGTGCAGAAGGAAAAGCCGATGTGCTGAAGCGCGTGCGTGAGGAACTTGGATTGAAACGAGAGCAGGTGATTGCAATCGGCGATGGCGCCAATGACCTTAAAATGCTGGAAGAAGCTGGCGTCAGTATTGCTTATCATGCCAAGCCCATCGTGCAGGAAAAGGCCACTTACGCGATCAATTATGTCGGTTTGGACGGCGTAATCAACTTGTTCCAATGATGAGAACAATCAAGCGCTGGGCTAAGGAACCTCTGAACAAGTCCCGCGCGGACGCGACGGCGGATTTGTTCAGAGGTTCCCTAATAGCTAAACGCAGCTTCAACAAGATAAGTGCGCTGAGGATAGGGATGGAAAACAAATGCCTTATCATTGTTCAGGTTGGTAATCCCAAACGAAACCCGGCTTTTCAAGCCATTTCGCAATTTAAACCGATAGCTGGTTTTGAAATCCATGAAAAAGAAATCGCTCTGAGCGCCAAACACGTTGTTCACACGGTCCCTGTTATCTAAGTCGTTGAACGAATCGCTCGTATAACGGCCAGAGAGGGAGATATCCCAGGCATCCGTGGCATTATAGGTAGTGAAGAAGTTTGCTCGCCAATGCGGTAGGCGAATACGTTGTTTACCCGTAAGATCAAAATTGCCTGGCGCGCCGGTCGGATCGTTGAAAATGATCACCGGCCCCTTGTCTACTTTTGCATTCATCCAGGTACCATTGAACATGAAATCAAATTTCGAGCCTAAAATTCGCCTTTGATCAAACATGAGCTCAACCCCGGTAGTGCTGGTCTGGTCGATATTCTGGAACGAACTTTGAGTTTGTATACCTGAGGCGGTTAATACCTGCTGAATAGCATCTTTAATATCATCCCGGAAAACATTCACGCGAACATAGCCCCTTGGCAGTCCATATTCAATCATGAAATTGTGATGTACGCCGTTCTCGGGCCTGAGATTTGCGTTGGCCGTAATAATTTGAGTTGGCGTGCCGAGCGATTGATAAAGCTCGGCAATAACTGGAAATCGATGGGCCCGGCCGAAAGAGTAGCGGTATTTCCAGGCACCGGGCTCATAGCCCAGTGAAACTTTGGGCGAGAGAGCGGATTCGTCGCGATCCGGTACTGAAGTACTTCCGACAACGCCCCGGGTTGCCGACCACCACTCCTGGCGCGCCCCTACTGTAACGTCCCAACCAGGCGAAAAACGATAGGCAGACTGCGCGAAGACTGCCTGGGTCGAAGTCTGGCCATCATTGTTTCTGTTAGCTTGTAATGGGCCTCGGCTAAGGCTAGCGTAATCCGTCAGAGCATACTGCCGGAAGCTCAAATTGTATTGATCAAAATGATACCCGGTCAGAAACGACAATTTTTGATTGCCGAGCAGCGCAGGCGTGCTCAGCTTGAGGTCATAATTCAGCCAGCTGAATTTCTTGAAATCCTGAAGCTGACCTGTCCCGTTACCATTGGGGTCGCTAGGGTTGAAGAAAGCGGTGGCACGGATGTCTTTGAGTACATCAAAATTACTGATCGTGGTATCAATATTCCAGTTCGGGGTCAGCGCGCCGCGCAGTTGCAAGCCGAGATTCAAGGTCTCGCGTTTATCCGAGCTGAAACCGAATCCCCTGTTTAGCACATCGAAAGATGAACCATCAAAGGCCGCGTTAGGCAGCGTCTGAGGCTGAGTCTGAGACGCATTTTGAGGCCCGCCATAGAATCTCTGGCCCAGTGGATCGTGCAAATAGTTACGAGGATGATTCTGGTTGCGCGTACGGTCCTCGTACGCTGCGGTAAAAATAACCTGAAGCTCCGGCGTCAGGTCGTAGCCCAGTTTGAGTTTGAATAAGTTAGTGTTCACTTTTTCCGGACCAGTATCGCCATAAATAATGCTGGGTATACCGCGTGTGTCAGGTGACCGGATGCCGCCCGTAACAGCAGTTTGGCCTCCGCTTGGAATTCCCAGGCCGGTATTGTCGATAAAATAGGACTGGGGATGACTCTGAGCTTCGAGCCGGTTGTAGGAAGCAAATACTGTCAGAACATCCTTAATCCGGTTCCCATAAGATACATATTGTCGATCGCCGATGAATGTTCCCTTATCCGGTCCATAAAGTTTATACGGTTGAATGAAAAGGCTGGTCTCGACATAGAACTCCTGCTTGCGTGGCATGCGCGTTCTTATATTTACCACGCCACCGATCGAATTACCGCTGTATTCTGCCGAGAAAGGGCCGTACACAATATCAACCGCGTCTATTTCATTGGGACCAACCATTGACCAGCGTGGCGCGCCATTGAAGGATGCTTGCAAAAAGTTGTGCAGGGGCAACCCATCTGCATAGACCATATTGCGCGCGGTCGAGAACATATCGGCGCCGCGGATACCCAGAACACCATTGGGATCACCAACGTAACGCTGGCGAATTTGTAAACTGGGCTGATACTTAAGAACTTCTTCCGTGGTTTGCGCGTTCTGACGCTCGATCTGCGTTCGTGTGACTCGGGTGGAAGGCGAGGTGTAATGCGAGTCACGCTCGACCTCGCCCGTAATAACCATCTCCTTGAATATTGTCTCCTTTTGCTTATCCGGGTTCGACTGATTTTTGTCTTTATCCTTGCCTTTATTCTTCTTCTCATCCTCGCCAATTGGTTCATTTTGCGCTTCTTTCTGGGAAGCACCGGGAACGGGAGTCGCGCTTTGCGCGAGCTGGCTCGTGCTTTGTGGCCACGAAATGGCTTTGTCCGGCTGTATGATGGGCTTATCGATGCCCCCAATTAATCGAGATGCGTGGGTGAGCAGCCTGACTTCCCCTAAAGCCGTTATGATCTTTTCGGACGAGGCGTTTTTTGGCTGAGCTGGATCTTCGGCCCAAACAGAAGACGCGCAAAGCAGACTCGCCAGGGCAAGAGAGATAGGTTTCATGTTTATTCTTACTTCCTCGCCTGCTTTTTATCGACTATACGACCAGCTTATGGATGCTGTTTTTTTTACGCACTTCAGACGTTGCGCGATTAACTCCGCAATTTTCCCCAACCGGCGACCAATTATCAGGATCAGGATGAATGGGGGATCATCTTGCGGAGACTCGTTCAAACGGCAGAACCCGCAAGCCTTCCGTCGCGGTATTCCACACTACCAGCACTTTTTTGCCGTCAATCAGCGGTACGGGATAATCCGTCGCCCCGGCGGAATCCATCAAACGCTGCGGCTCACTCCAGGACACGCCGCCATCATTCGAGTGCATCATCTGCGCAGAGTAGGAACGTCCATCAAATTCGCGCCAGGTGACAAGAACTGTTTTACCTTCCGCCACCACCGACGCATGATTTGCCTGGGCTGCGGAATCGCCTATGGGAAGCGGCTGCGACTCCCAGCTACCATCGAGACGTTTGTAGAATAGTCCTTGACGGTTGTTACCATTGGTAAACCAGACCAAATGCAGTTGGCCCCGGCGATCGGTTGCGATGCCCCCCCCATTATGCGGACATGCATCAATTTGCCATTCATCAACTGTGGCGCGCCGTATTTCCCCTTTGTCGAGATTTGCTATTGCGAAATCGCGCGTGTTGGTGCCAAAGATATTCCGCCAGAAGGCCACCGGGCCTTTCTGCGTCCAGGTGAGCGCGATGCGGCAACATTCGCAGGTATGCTCTTGAAATTTGCGATTTGCGCCGAACTTGGCGCCATTATCATTCGATTGCGCGGTATATACCGACACGCCAAAGAATTCGCCACCCTTTTCCTTTGCCGCATCCCGATCGCGCGCGTCCAGCCATGCCACCACTACTCTGCCAGCACCATCAATTACCATTGAATCAAAGCGATGGCTGGTGATACGGCCATCATCGTTCAGCGTGATGGGCTGGGAGAATGTTTGGCCTGAGTCGGTCGAACGGGCGAAGCGAACATTGCCGGAATATTTCTGTGGCAGCGTCTCTATCCAGGTCAAAAGCACCGTGCCATCATGTGCAACGGAAATTTTGGGGCGGTTCTCCCCGTCGGCCGATATGTTTTCCGGCTGGGGTGTAACGATAACCGGACTGGAAAAGATTTTTCCATCGTCATCCGATCGAGAAATTAATAGCCGCTGATTCTCGACTCTTGCCAACCATAACCGTCCATTGCTATCCAGCGTTGCGCCAACCGCCAGCGTCGTCTTGGGAGGGCGGGGCTTCGCATTATCCCGAGCTTCTGTGGCCGGATCCGGGTGATCCGCCAACGCGGGGGCTGAAGCGCCCAGCAGGAACATGACTGTCATATAGAAAATCCGTCGCATATTTCCTCCCCATACAATACCGGGTGCGAGAATAATCTATTTCGGAAAGCATGGGAATGTGGCAAATTGTCGCATCATGCTAACCCGTTTCTCACAAAACTCAGCCATTGAAATCAGGTGGAGTGGTATACATCCTAAACCCGGCAGTTGGAAGGCGGAGCTTGCGGTTTTTAGGGCGCAGCGGCAAGGCGCAGCGACGCCCCGCTTCGCGAGATCCCTCGTACGGCACTCCGAGGCCCCACCGGGCGGAGCAATTCTCAAGGAAGGTGCGGCCCATTACGGCCATAGCGACGCACTGAAAAATGAGCAGTTAGAGCTGGCACCACTTGTTTGAACAGCGGCCGGAGTTTTTTAAGTGGAATCTCTGCTGATTCTCACGCTGCCAGTTTAACCGTCGGCAACATCACGGCATAAGCTTCATCAGGCGTTTTTCTGCCCA
>JALYOY010000181.1 GCA_030856655.1 Pseudomonadota bacterium
ACTGGGTAGCGTCCGGATATGCTAGCTTGCAAACTTCGGCGATGCCTACAATCCCTGGTTGCTCGCAGCTCGAATGATAGAAAAATACTTGATCGCCTACGTGCATCTGGTCGCGCATGAAATTACGTGCTTGATAATTGCGCACCCCGTACCACGCCACAGTTTGCTTGGGCATCGACGCAAGGTCGTCAATGCTTACGTCGGATGGTTCCGATTTCATCAGCCAGTAACGCATATATCACCGTTAGCGTCTAACACCATAAGGTGCTGAACATATTAACTCTTGAATTCTTCTGTCTTGCATTGTCCAAAATCAGGTCTAAACTAAATACACTATTGGTGCTTACTACTCCAGCAGACCTGGGACAGTATGACGGAATGGCAACGCGGCAAGGCCGCTTGTCCTTACTCTTAACGGCCCACGCCAAATAGTACGGACAACTCCCTAGTTCATCGGCAGCAAACCGTGCCAAAAGCCTTTTTTTAAGACCGTGTTTTATACCACAGTGAGACGGAAGAATAATGCTACTTGATAAATTATCGAAGTTTCTTCTCAAACTCGTCTGGAACATAGGTGAAAATTGGACGTGGTGGGAAATTGAAACCCGCGCTATCGGTCAGGGCCGCCTTTGTGACTTGGCTCCCTACATTGATCATCGCCGTTATGTTTCGCTATCGCTACCCCAAGATTTTTCGGATATTTCCAAGGACGCCCTGGGTAGTCGATTTTCTCAGGAACACATACCGGTGCGTAGAGGATATCGACTTCTACATTGGCCTGTTTGCAGAAGATCCCATGGAAGATTCGCCCTTGCCGCCATTGATTCTAAGAATGGTAGCAGTGGACGCTTTTTCTCAGGCGTTGACTAATCCCTTGCTCTCCAAACATGTATATAACGAAGAAACCTTTTCCGCGCCGGGGTGGAGAGCAATCCACGGTACGAGAACGTTATGGGATATTCTGGACAGAAACACCATTCTTGACCCGCTCCGCAACTCACACATAGGCATGACCTTGCCAAATTGGAAACCTGTTTGTTGAGGTGGATACGGAATTACCTGATCGACATCCACCAATATGTACATTAGACAGCTTGCTCATCGCCGGTAAATGGATGGTGGGCGATACCCTAGCCACCTAGGATGTCAAACTTGTCCTGCTAGGATAAGCTGAGTCCATGTCATGAAAAATCTTAAAAATGCAAAACATGTAAACCACCAACTGGAGCGACGTGAATTTATCGGTTATGCGCTTGCTACAGGATTCGCCATGGTAGCTCGCCCGATTTACGCGCAGACAACCGCGAGCCATAGTATAGACGGCGTCAACGCGGAAGAAGTCGGGGTTTCCGCTAAGAATGACGAAAAGGATGCTATTGGCCCGACATCACAGGTTTCCGGTTTCATTACGCTATTTCTATGCGGCGATGTCATGACCGGAAGAGGTATTGATCAGGTATTGTTACATCCCGGAAACCCCATTCTCTACGAGCGGTATATGAAAAGCGCGGCTGGGTACGTGGAGCTTGCCGAAAAGGCGAATGGCACGATTATCAAACCGGTGGATTTTTCGTACATCTGGGGCGACGTACTTGCTGAATTGACGCAAAGAAAACCCGATGTTCGTATCATTAATCTGGAAACTGCTGTCACCAGCAGTGATGACGTCGAAGATAAGCCGGTCAATTATCGTATGCATCCGGATAATATTCCCTGTATCACTGCGGCGAATATCGATTGTTGCGTGCTGGCTAACAATCACGTTCTGGACTGGGGATATGCGGGACTTGCCGAGACGTTACAAACCTTGGACATGGCTGGTATTAGAATGGCGGGCGCGGGGAGGGATATTCGAGAGGCGCAGGCTCCTGCGGTGATGGTCATTCCCGGAAAGGGGAGAGTGCTTGTCTTCTCATTTGGTTCGGAAACAAGCGGTATACCCTGGAATTGGGTTGCCCGGAAGGACAAGCCGGGGGTGAACTTGTTGCAAGACTTCTCTGAGGAAACAGTCCGGGGCATTCGCGATAGTATTGGGCAAGTAAAACTGGGGGGTGATATTGCCGTTGCCTCGATTCATTGGGGCAGCAATTGGGGCTACCAGGTTCCTCGCGAGCAACAGAAATTTGCTTATCGGCTAATTGATGAAGCGGGCGTTGATATCGTTCATGGCCACTCTTCCCACCATGCGAAGGGGATTGAGGTTTACAGAGGAAAGCTCATTCTTTACGGCTGTGGTGACTTCTTGAACGACTATGAAGGTATCTCTGAACATGAGGCATACCGGGGCGATCTGGCTCTGATGTATTTTGCAAGTATGAACCCGTCGACTGGAAATCTAATCGGCTTGCAAATTACCCCGATGCAGATTAAGCGTTTTAGATTAAATCGCACGTCCAATAGGGATGTTCTGTGGCTGAGAGATGTCCTGAACACGGAAGGCAAAAAGTTCGGTTCCGGAATGGAACTGGATGCGGATAATCCTTTGACGCTGCAATGGGCGCTGCAAAATAGCTGACTCTAAATTAGAGTCTTTCCCAGTCTCTGATTCCACCAGAAACGATATAAAACAATGGATGCGGCTCCGGCGTTATGATGTTATGAAATTGACGATGGAGAATTGGTGCGCGCTTTCGTAGTTTTTCGTTTAAATGAGCCCATTCGAAGAGTAACTGCCCGTCTGTTTCCTCAATTCGGCCCGCAGCGCCCGACTGTAAAATCTTTCTTATATCGAAGTGATAGCCACGCCGCTCGCCTTCGTTCGCAAGGCCAGTCAAAAATGCTGCCACTGCCAGGAGTGGTTGAGGATGCAAACGAAACCGAACGAGCTGCGGATGATATCGGTAGCCGGTCGTTAGTTCAGACAGTACCTTTTGAGCCAGCAGCGCTTCTCTCCACGCAGCTACAAGGCCTTTTGCATCGAGATACTGTGGATGAACGGTCCAGAGACGCATGGCCTGAGCATGTAAACCTTGAAACCAGCCGCTTAAGTCAATTTACATACGGGTAATAGCTTGCCGCAATGATGAGCAAATCAGCCAATGAGCGATTAAGGTTGTCCAGCCCCGGGCAGGTTGAGGAACTCGCGCCGCGTTTTGGGTCCATAGGTGAGGAAGTGTGGCTCGGGACGTTCAAGGTAACCGAGCCGTTCCCGGGCGATAAGGTCGCGGCCGGCGTATCGCTTCACTTCGTCGGGATTAATTGAATACACTTTTGCGGCGCTGAGTCCGAAGATTTTGGCGCGGAGCTGTGGCGTGATTTCAGGATAGCCATGCTTTGCGCGCAATTCGGGCGCGATCTGAAACGCCCTGAACGCCTGGATCTGGTCCTGTGGGGAGCCGTACCATATGGAATCCGTGCCCCAGAGGACGTTGTTCTCGCCGCAGTACTTCAAGAGTTTGCCAAGCGCGTGTGCCGCGGCTTCAGGGTCGCGCATCAGGTAGCGCCACGTACTGCCGAGTTCGGCGTAAACATTACTATTTGGCGCCACGTCATTTTCGATGAGAGAGCGAATCAGCGTATCGATGCCGTCATCTGTCCCTCTGCCTTGGAAGGCGCGCTCGGGGACGGTGGTCACGAATCCGGAGTGGTAGACAAGGAAGGCAACATCCGGAAACCGCTTTGCTACAACACCGATGTCGCTGCACTGGCTATGCTCGTAAGACTGTTTACCAAAGGGCAGCCCCTTGTGCACGCAGATGACCTTGACGCCGAGATTGCGCGCCTTTTCGATGAAGCGCGTACCGATGTCATCCGATAGAAAGTAGCCTTTGCCACCGGGCCCGAATTGAGTGTAAGTCTTCCATGCGGACACACCCCAGCGTTCCTTCAATTCATCCATTGCTTCGAGGTCGCCTGTCTGGTTGGGATTGACGCGTCCGTGGAGCAGCAGGCGATGCATGCCTTCCATCCGCTCGACGATCCTGCGTACCGCATCCGCCGTCTGGATAGTGAGCGGCTCGGCATCGGGTTTTGAGGGGACGAAGGAAAGCACCATCATGTCGGTATCGGAATCGAGGAATACATCCTTGATAAATTCCTCGGGCCCGAGGCAGCGCAGATAGCTGCGCGAGCCGGGCTCTGCTGCAAGCGCGCAGCCTGCTTTGGGCATCTGGCTTAAGGGGTTGGAGCCGGCTGGAAGCTTTTGCAGCCAAGCGCCGTTCGGGTCCACGAAGTGGCCTTGCACGTCGAAAATAAATTCGCCCTCGCCACCGCTAAGCCGCGCTTGAGCGAGCGTGGGTTCGAGCGCGGCTTCGGTCGGTAGATCGAAGAAGCCGCCAGTCTTACCGGCAGCGGCGTTCGCGGCGTTGAAGGCGAGAAGCGTGGAGGCTGCGCCGCAAGTGGAGATGAGAAAATCTCTGCGAGAAACAGTCAAACGCTTCGCGTTCCTGTCGGCGGCCTCGTGCGCGAGGCGGTTTGCTGCTTGATTCACGGGTGAAAGCGGCACGGGCTCGAATTCCCCGTTCGATGTCGTGTCGAGTTTAATCGGGAGGCGAGTGCCGTCTGGATCGATGCGGGAATTAACTGGGTTCATGTGTGCAGATCCTTTCAAAACGAAGTCAATATAGGGCGGAGGTATGCCGTCGCCGAGTATCTACAGCGAGTAACTATAAAGCTTTAATTGAAAAGCAACAAAAAAAGCGGCATAGCCGCTTTTTTTGCGTTTCGAAATAAGTCCCCGCAAATGCCGTCAGGCCACTTATCTTGAACCTTAAGGTCCAAGGTGGTCACTCGCCGGACGCATCAGGCGCTTCCGTATAGGACGCGCACAACAGCATCACTTTGGTTCGCAACCGATTCTTAAAAAAGTTGGTTCAAAGAATATAGGTCTAAACGAACACCGCAGGGAACAACTTTTATCCGTTCTCGTCTTTAAACAGAATAATTTGCTACCTGCATTCTGCCTTGAGCGCGAACTGGAAATTTCTTGAGCCGGCTTGAAAATCTGGTAATCCGGGCTAAAACAACTTGTCTTGTTCCGGCATTACGGCATCAAGCGCTGCCTCCATAGAATCGATTCTACGCTTAAATTCTTCCATGTCAAAGCCCCCCCTTTTTTTTGTTGTGAGCATTTCATGGGTGATATTGAGTGCCGCCATGATGGCGACGCGCTCGGAACCGACCACCTTCCCGCTGTCTCTGATTTCACGCATTTTTTTATCAAGATAAGCTACTGCTTGCAGCAAATCCTCGCGCTCGTCGTCAGGGCACGTGACGCGGAATTCACGTCCCATAATGGTGACGTCCATGGTTGGGGCGGTTTTCATCCTAAATCCGACATTTGTAGCGAACTCACCATAAAGGTGAAGGTCAAGTGATGCAAGAAATTTTTATGGATCATCGCGCTCAACTGAGGAGTGCTGCTGGATTCAGGTTCATTCTTCGCTCCCGGGAATTTGTGTGAGGAGGGCCTCCAAACGACCGGTTGCTGCGCTTATTTTCTCTGCCAGATGCTTGTTTTCACTGGCCGCGCTTGCTAGTTGCTGGCGCAACTGAATATTTTCGGATCGCAACTGCTGACACAATCGCACAAATTGATTAATTTTCTCTTCCAGAGAGTTGAGCTCGGATTCCACCGGCTCACTATAGTTCGGAAATCCTTGTTGAGTCAACTGTTAAGGGAATTGTTCAGATGTTATTTCCAGTATTCCGCACTACTCTCGTAACCGGTCCGTATGACAAAACAATTATCCCAAGGTTTCAGTCCAGACTGCCTGATTCTGTTAGAATCCCGCCACGTTTGAGGTGCTTCGATCGCTGTACGGTCGAGTTAAACGGGAACCAGGTAAGTAACCTCTGAATCAGTCATCCGCGGAAAACTGTTTTGAGGTTCCTTGATGCCTGGGCTGCCCCCGCAACGGTAAGCAAGTGTGGACGCATCAATTAGGCAACTCCGAATACGGCCTTCTCTTCTCGCCCATTCAGAGTTTCCTGTGCCACTGTGAATTCTCCAGTTCATGGGAAGGCGATGCGTCAAATCTTGCGAGCCCGGATACCGGCCTCATACGCATACGGCATAGGAATACCGCGTGGGGCGGTATCCTGATCGATATTCTTTTCGCTCAATACGTCTCCACGGTAATTTCTCATTTATACAACGGCGGACCGGGACCTGCTTAACCCCATGTTCTTTATTTCAAGGGATAACCGGCTATTTTTTCGTCGCCGCATATCTGGTGGATTATCCGTCGGTCGCTGCGCAAACGGCATGGAGTCGCTATGGGCGCGGCGCTTAAAATCGAAACGCGTGCCGACCCGTCTGAAGTGAAGGCAATACTTAGGAGGAGCGACGAATGAAACTAGGCAGAATGCTAGCCCTCGGGTTGATATTGAATCAGGCTGGACTGGCGTCGGCAAACGATATACCTAAAACGGTTCTACCTGAACTTACCATCTATGGTGGCAATCGAATTCCCATTGCTCGCGAACTGACCAACCTTCGGGTTAATACGGTAAAGCTGAGGGTCGAGGACAACGACTGGACAAGGGTATTGCAAGAACATGTGCAGGTAAACGAGAGCGGTCCGGGCGGTCCAGTGTCTCTCTTTATGCGGGGCTCTAACTCAAATCAGACATTGTTTCTGATAGATGGCGTCAGAATGTTATCCGTAACCAACGGGGCGCCGAACTTTGCTGCAATCGCGCCAGGCTTACTGTCATCTGTTGATGTGATTCAGGGCGGGACATCGGCAGCCTTCGGCTCTAACGCGGTGGGTGGGGTGATCAGAGGGAATATCGACATACCGAAGGGGATTATGTTGTCCGCGGGAGGTGGGTCGAGATTTTCGGAGCGGGCTGCTGCCAGCCTCGGCATACGGGGGGATTCATATTACGCAGGGGTTCGAGTCGTACAGGACATTATCCGGCAGGGATCCGCGACGAACAGCAATAATACATTTGCGTTTAATCCGGATAACGACCCCCGTAAGCGCGTGGGAATCGTAGCTAAGGCAGGGGGCTGGATTACACCGAATTTCCAGGTAGAGGCCACGGCCTTGGGATCTGAAGTCAAGACCTCATTTGACGCTTCACCTATATCCAGCGATATGAACGTTCAGTCGATCTCCATGGCGAACGTTAGAGGCATCTACTCGCTTCCGCGGAACTTTAGCTTAATGGCGACATATGGCGGTTCGCTTGATAGATCAACTGTGCGAGGAGCCTTTCCCGCCATATTTAATAGCCATTCCCTGCAGGCGACGGTGCAACTGGAGAAGAAATTGAAGGCAGGCCGGATTTTTGCAGGAATGGACCATGAGATTCAGGGAGTAACCAGTACAACGAGATTTACCTCCACAAGCAGGACCAATGTAGCAGGGTTTGTCGGAGCGCAATTGAATTCCGATCACCACGTGGTGGAAGGCATGTTTCGCCATGATGAGAATAGCCAGTTTGGGAACTACGATACCTATTCCCTCTCTCTGGCGCGGAAGCTGGGCGAGTTCTGGCGTGTGGGTGCCATCACCTCGTCGTCGTTCAAGGCGCCGACTTTCAATGATCTCTATTTTCCGATGACTTTCGGATTTGGAGGTAATCCCAACCTTAAACCCGAACGTGGCCGGATGCATGAGGCGTTCGTGTCATATGACGCAGGTAGCGCAAGCTATCGTATCGGCTATTTTATGAATACTATTCAGGATGCCATTGTGATCAACAGGATATTCTCACAGGTGGAGAATATCTCCGAAGCCCGGATTGATGGGTTTGAATTTACCGGCGTCCAGCCGCTTGGCAAGAAGTGGACGATGCGGACGAACGTGACTATTCAAGACCCACGCAACCAGCAGCTCAATACGATTCTTCCCCGCAGGTCCAGGACATTCGGTACCGTGGTCATGAGGTACGCGTCGGGAAATTTTTCAGCGGAGGCAATAGCAAGGGGCGAGGGCGAGAGGTATGACGACAATGAAAATATTCACAAGCTGCCGGCAATGATTATCGCGGGCTTGAGTGCATCGTACAAGATCTGGCAAGGTCCAACTTTACGCCTCCAGATTGATAACCTTCTCGACAAGACCTACCAGCCGGCAGTTGGATTTAACGGAATCCCCCGGACTGTTTGGGCGAGCATCTCCCATACGTTCTGATTATTTTAGCTTGATAGCATAACTGGCGAGCATACTGGGTCCGCCTGTTGTAAACAATCGTGTCCTATAGCTGTTCCGTCTCGCAATGCCGCACATTGCCTAGTTACGCCCACAC
>JALYOY010000007.1 GCA_030856655.1 Pseudomonadota bacterium
GAGCGAATGTTATATCTCGCCGATCACAGCCATCAATACGCTTTGACAGGCGAGAAGAAAAGCCTCTGGCGCGGTCATCAACAGGGCAACGGGGGGCTTAAGGAGGGTGGCCGCGTCAGCAATAATACAGCTGAGCATGACTAAGCGTAAACAGAAGGATTTACAGTGTGTCGTTGCGGATGCCCGTCTATGTTGTTTATTATGCGATTCATAATTCCTTCTAAAAAGTAATGTCAGTCGAAACACATATGAGCAATGGGCAGACTCCGCTTTTATGGATATCGAATGCAGCAAAAAATAACGATTTTAGTAAACCTACACTTCTATCGCGCCTTGCTAAACCAATCATGCACTTAGCGTAACACTGAGTCCATATAATGAATTTTCAATAACACATAAAAATCAAAATATCATTTTGATTACTCCATCGTGAGGCGTGCGCTTAAGTTTTTCTTCCTGGCTGTTCTGATTCTGCTTCTCGCTGCGCTGACCATTGCTGCCTTTCTTCTCTACCGAGAGGCTGAGACTTCTGCATACCAGGCACACCGCCTGGCGAAGTTGGCTGATGACTTGACTTGGGAGTTAAAAAGCGGGCCGAATGACGGCCCGCATTCTCCACAGTCGGGGCCCTACGACATGCGTCTGGGCTATAGCCGATTGCCAGAGTTAATTCATAATTTGGTGATGCACGGTTTTCATGTGCATGCACAGGCACGAGTTTCCTCGCGCTTGAAAGAACTTGTCGCGCAGGGTTTGTTCGTGCCTTATCGCGAGAAATCGCAGGCCGGCCTGGAAATTACCGGCGACGGCGGACAGCCCTTGTATCGCGCGACATTCCCGAGCCGCGTCTATGAAAATTTCGAAGCCGTTCCATCACTGGTAACGGATAGTCTGCTATTTATCGAAAATCGTGAGTTGCTGGATACGACCCATCCAAAAAAGAATCCCGCTATTGAGTGGGACCGGCTAGGCAGGGCTATGCTGGACAAGATGATTCAATTTTTCCGTGTTGACCATGACGTAGTAGGGGGCAGCACGCTTGCAACTCAGATTGAAAAATACCGTCATTCTTCCAACGGCATGACGATTACCCCAAAAGACAAAATTCAACAGGTCGCATCCGCCTCTGTACGTGCTTATCTTGACGGAGAGGAAACGCTGCCTGCTCGCAAGCGTATTGTGGTGGATTACCTTAATACAGTCCCGCTCGCCGCTGCTGCGGGTTTCGGAGAAGCGAACGGATTGGGAGATGGTCTTTGGGCATGGTATGGCCTCGATTTCGAGGAGACCAATCACATCCTTAATTCGCGGTTCGTTGAAGGCGACGCCCTTGTCGAGGCGGCGCGCCTTTATAAACATGTGCTGAGCCTGATGATCGCACAGCGCAGACCGTCGTATTATCTTCTTGCTGGACGCGAAGCTCTTGATGAGCTCACCAACCGCCATCTACGAGTATTAACTCAGGCTGGGGTAATCCCGCGCGGCCTCAGGGATGAGGCGCTGAAAATACCGCTGAGTTTTCGCGGTGCTGCCGCGCCAGAGGAAATCAAGAACTTCTCTGGCCAAAAGGCGGTCAACGCGGTGCGCGTGCGTCTTGCATCTCAGCTTGGATTACAACGCATGTATGATTTGGACCGCCTGGATGTATCGGTGCAAAGCACTCTTGACGGAGAATTACAAAAAAAGACTACCGATATGCTTCTCCGCCTCAAAGAGCCGGAATATGCGCACGCTGCTGGGCTCTATGGCCATCGCCTGCTTGACACGGAAGATCTGGGCAAGGTTATCTACAGCTTTACGCTGTCCGAGTTAACTCCGGAAGGAGCTAAGTTCCGGATCCAAGCGGACAATTTCGAGCAACCCTTGGATATCAACAAGGGTACGAAATTGGACTTGGGTTCCACCGCAAAATTGAGAACGCTTGTGACTTACCTCGAAATAGTCGAGGCGTTGCATAAAAAATATGCAACGTTGGAACTGAAAGCGCTGCGCCAGCAACAGGTCGACTCCAGCGATATTCTTAGCCGCTGGGCGATCGGTTATCTTCTGCAAAACCACGACAAGAGCCTTGCGGCCATGTTGGACGCAGCCTTGGAGCGTAAGTATTCCGCTAGCCCTGACGAACGGTTCTTTACTGGCGGCGGGGTGCATGTATTTCAAAATTTCAAGCGTGAAGACGACCGCAAGATCCTAAGTGTACGTGAAGCGACATTAAGTTCGGTCAACCTTGTTTATATCCGCCTGATGCGGGATATCGTACGTTATTATATGTTCCAGATTGTGGGCTCTTCCGCCAGGATACTCAAGGATGCCGGGAATTCCGATCGCGAAGAATACCTGAGGCGGTTTGCTGACAAGGAAGGCAGAGAATTTATTAACCGGTTTTATCTCAAATACAAAGGTAAAACCGTAACGAAGGGTAAAACCGCAACGTCAGGCGAGATCGGCGAGGTATTTTTTTCCAGCTTTCGGCACACACCGCGTCGTCTTGCGGCTGCTTACCGTTATATTTATCCAGAGTCCTCGCTTATAGAGTTCGAGAAATTCATGGCGTTGTATCAGCCGCGTTCTAAAGGTCTGAATCCGCCACCTCCCCGGGATCTGTACGAGAGCTATGCACCAGGTAAATATTCGCTGGCCGACCAAGGCTATATAGTCACTGTCCACCCTTTGGAACTGTGGCTGGTACGCTACTTGACCATCTACCCGGATGCGCAATACAAGGATGTAATCAAGGCCAGCGGGGACGAACGGGTGGCTGTCTACCACTGGCTGTTCAAGACCGTACACAAGAATTCGCAGGATATTCGGATCCGCGGCCTTCTGGAGCTCGAAGCATTTCTGGAAATTCACCGCAATTGGAAACGGCTCGGCTATCCGTTCGATTCTCTGGTGCCATCGCTCGCGCCAGCTATTGGTAGCTCGGCTGACCACCCCGCCGCACTTTCCGAGCTGATGGGTATCATTCTTAACAATGGGGTGCGCTTGCCCACGGTGCTTATCGAACGCTTGCGCTTCGCAGCGGATACCCCTTTTGAAACCATTATTGAGCGGACTCCCGCTCAAGGCGAAAAAATATTTTCTCGCGAACTGGCGACAGCAGTGCGTGGCGTACTAACCGACGTGGTGGAGACTGGGACAGCTTCACGACTTGCCCGCGCTATCATGGAAGAAGATGGAACTGAAACTTTTATCGGGGGAAAGACGGGAACAGGAGATCATCGTCATGTCACTTTTTCCTCTCCTGGCGTCATTAAGGAATCCCGCGTTGTAAACCGTTCCGCCACTTTTGTATTCTTTATCGGGGATCGTTTTTTCGGAACGATGACTGCATTCGTGCCCGGCGCTGATGCGGCGAATTATAAATTCACCTCGGCACTTTCGACGCAGGTCATGAAGCATCTCTTGC
>JALYOY010000025.1 GCA_030856655.1 Pseudomonadota bacterium
GCTGCTTGATGGTTTCCTGCGTATTCATGTCTGGCTCCTCATCAATTTAATCAACCTGAAAACCAGCTTAGGGAAAAGCCAAGTCGTTTTCAAGAGGTCTGATTCGTCCTGGTCAATATACACCCACAAATTATATTTTAACAGTTTCTCGCGGAAACTCCCAAGTCCCGCTGCTGACTCGCATAATGCCTGCCAGATCGGGGCAGGAAAACACCTCGCTGAAACCAGCTTTATGCAATAATTGGCCACACGCTTCCGCCTGATCGTAGCCATGTTCCAGTAACAGCATACCGCCTGCAACGAGATGAGCCGCAGCGGAAGCGATGATAAAGCGGATGCAATCCAGACCGTCACCACCCGCTGTCAGCGCCGCTCGTGGTTCAAAGCGCAAATCTCCTTGAGTGAGATGAGGGTCGCTGCCGGCAACATAGGGTGGATTGGAAACGATAAGATCGTATCGTTTCTCAGAAAATCCATTAAACCAGTCGGCCTCGATAATGCGTACATTACGTACATTGAGCAGCTTGGCATTCATTTCCGCTACAGCCACGGCATCTGCGGAAGAGTCCACCGCGGTGATATCCGTTAGCGGGCGATGTTTGGCAATGGTTATTGCGATGGCGCCGCTGCCGGTTCCGAGGTCAAGAACTTTGCGGGGACGATCCATGGGAATCCGTTCTAACGCCAAATCCACCAGTAATTCGGTTTCCGGGCGGGGAATGAGTACCGCGGGTGTCACCTTAAAATTGAAACCATAAAACTCGCGTTCACCTATAAGGTAGGCAACCGGCTCGCCTTGAGCGCGTCGCGCGATCAATTGATGTAAATATTGCGCTTGTTCCCGAGTGAGTTCCTGATCGGAATGGGCAATAAGATAGGCGTGGCCTATGTTGAGCACGTTCTGTAATAACATCCGTGCATCGGTATCGCCAATATTCTGGCGCGCTTGGTGTAGTGCTTGCAAGATGGTGATTTGCTGCATTATGCCGGGTTCAACCTGAAATTACAGCGAGCCAAGGATTCTCTGATAGCGTGCCACGGCACGGGACCAAGAATGCCCTGCCCTTACTCCGCCATCGCTGCCAGCTGCTCCGCCTGATGCTCGGACATTAACGCGGAACAAAGTTCGTTCAAATCCCCATCCATGATTTGCTCTATTTTGTAAAGCGTGAGGTTGACGCGGTGGTCGGTTATCCGACCCTGAGGGAAGTTATAGGTACGAATACGTCCCGAGCGGTCCCCACTACCAACCAGCGACTTGCGGGTGGCGGCTTGCTTGCTTTGCTGCTCTTGCGTTTGCTTATCGCGAATTCGCGCAGCCAGAACGCTCATCGCCTGGGCCTTGTTTTTGTGCTGCGAACGTCCATCCTGGCACTCGACCACGATATTTGTTGGCAGATGAGTGATGCGCACCGCCGAATCAGTCTTGTTGATATGTTGACCGCCAGCGCCGGAAGCGCGGTAAGTGTCGATCCTTAACTCTGCCGGATTCAACACTACGTCCATGATCTCGTCCGCCTCAGGCATCACTGCAACGGTACAGGCGGATGTGTGAATACGCCCCTGAGTTTCGGTGGCAGGCACACGCTGCACCCGATGGCCGCCTGACTCGAACTTGAGCTTCGAGTAGGCGCCGTTACCGTTGATCTTAGCGATAATCTCCTTGTAACCGCCGGCTTCGGATAGACTTTGCGAAATTATTTCCACCTGCCAGCGTTGGCGCTCGGCGAAGCGCGCATACATGCGGAACAAATCCCCCGCGAATAATGCGGACTCGTCTCCACCTGTTCCGGCGCGGATTTCCAGGAAAATGTTGCGCTCGTCATTAGGGTCCTTAGGTAGCAACTGCTTCTGCAGTTCTGCTCCGATTTGCGTGAGCTTTTCTTTACCATCGCGTATTTCGGCATCGGCAAATTCGCGCATTTCGGCATCGGCACACATCTCCTGTGCAGCATGGATATCGCGCTCGCTTTGCAGATACGCATCGTAAAGCTCTACCACCGGCGCGATCTCTGCACGTTCACGCGACAGCTTGCGATAGTTGTCGAGATTAGCGGTGATAGTTTCGCTACTCAGTTGACGATTCAGTTCCTCCAGGCGCACGCTAAGCTGCGTGAGCTTGGCAGCGATACTTTTGTTCATTCTGGACGGTGGAGATGGTACAGTCGATTGATTAAATCGACCAGATCGTCGCGTTCGTCTGCTGCGGCGTGATTGAGTGCGTAGGAGGGAATATGGAGGAACTTATTGGTCAGGCCGTTACTTAGGGATTCCATGATTTTTTGTGGGTCTTCGCCCTTGGCCAAGAGCTTCTTGGCCCGTTCCAGTTCATGGCGTCGGTACCGTTCGGCCTGGTCCCGCAACGCCCGTATGGTGGGAACCAGTTCGCGCGATTCCAACCAGTGCATGAAATTGACCACGTTCGAGTCGATGATCGCCTCGGCCTGCGCTACCGCGCCCTGGCGTGAATCCAGCCCTTCTTTGACAATATCGGCAAGATCGTCTATGGAGTAGAGAAATACATCGTCCAGTTCCGCCACTTCCGGCTCGACATCTCGCGGCACAGCCAGATCCACCATAAAAATCGGGCGATGCTTGCGCGCCTTGATGGCGCGCTCCACCATGCCTTTGCCCAGTATGGGTAAAGTGCTCGCAGTGCAGGTCACCACGATATCGTGCAATGCCAATTGCTCGGGAAGCTCGTTTAAAGTAATGGCCTGGGCATTGAAACGACGCGCCAAAACCTGCGCGCGATCGCTGGTGCGATTAGCAACGGTGATACGCTTCGGATGACGGGCGGCAAAATGACTCGCGCATAACTCGATCATTTCGCCTGCCCCGACAAACAATATGCGTTGTTCGCCGATCTCGCCAAAAATTCGCTCAGCGAGCCGTGTAGCGGCTGCAGCCATGGAAACAGAATTCGCGCCGATCTCGGTGGAACTGCGAACTTCCTTGGCAACAAAGAAAGTACGCTGGAATAATTTATGCAACAGCATGCCGAGCGTGCCGGCATGTTCGGCGGACTTCACCGCGCTCTTTAATTGGCCGAGTATCTGCGGCTCACCCAGTACCATGGAATCCAGCCCGCTGGCCACCCGGAAAGCATGCTTCACCGCTTTTTCGCGAGGCAACTTGTAGAGGTACGGCTCTAGTTCGCGCGCTTGCAGGTGATGGAAATCCGCCAGCCAGTGCATTGCTTCCTCTGGCTTGTCGGTACTGCAATAAACCTCGGTGCGATTGCAGGTTGAAACGATCGCCGCCTCTCTCACAGGACGGTGACCCACAAGATCATGCAATGCATGTTCCATTGCATCTTCCGGAAATGCAATCTGCTCGCGCACGTCCAGCGGTGCGGTTTGGTGGTTAATGCCAAAGGCAAATAACTGCATGGAAGACAATGTAAGCACTGGGAAGAATCTGAAAATTTGCTGATTATAGTATTACAAGCATTTGAATACCATCAATTAGAAGGGTCTCTGCGTAGAAGAGTTTCAGGTTTTCAGAAAAATACGGGTTTTACGGAAAAATCAAGCTTGGCTTCGCCTGTCACCGCTTTAGAAATCACCATTAAATCTTCAATGCCTTAGCGTCGTGAACTATACCCCGTGCCCCCTTCCAAAACTGTAACCTTCAGGAGAAGCTCTCGCTGTCGCATTTATTGACATATTTTTCAAATCCACTTTTAGACGCAGATTAAGCTGCTGTTTATAAGGCAAGGTTAATCCTGGAACGGAAATTGCTAGAACCTACATTGGAATTGTCAGAACCTCTAGACGTAAAGCATTGCCTCTAAAATGGATCAGCTTTCTACCTTACCTCCTGAATATCTCCACCGTTACTATAGAATTATTACGGAAGGAGCGGGCATACGTCGACACAACGAGTTGCTGGCATGGTTGCAGGGAGAAATGCAGCACTTCTTGCCGCACGAAATTTTGATTGCCGCATGGGGTGATTTCTCGGCAAATCTGGTTTCTTATGACATTGTTTCAGCATTAGCTGGAATCAGAACCGAATACTCCACCCCACAAATGCTCTCGCCGCTACTTCAGGGGTTGTTTAATCGCTGGATAGAGTTGGGAAAATCACCTTATACGTTAGGGGTCGGTGAGTCCGGTTTTCTGCTGGAAGGGGGTGGCCTGCAATGTCCTCTCGGCAAGGCACTACAAGACATGCGGTCTTTGCTGGTACATGGCCTTACAGATGAGCGGTCAAGCCGCGATTGCCTTTACGTGATCTTCAGCTCGGAAAGAAAGCTTCATGAGTCGCTTGGCGCAATGCAAATCCTGCTACCTTATTTGGACACTGCATTATGCCGGGTTACACCTCTCCTCCATTCTGAATCCAACGAGCCTTTAATAAACCAGCCGGAAGGCAGAGAACATTGCGGATTGAGCAAGCGGGAGATAGAAATTATGAATTGGGTCAAGATGGGCAAAACAAATCCCGAGATTGCCAGCATTTTAGACATAAGTGTATTTACGGTTAAAAATCACTTGCAGCATATCTTCAAAGCACTTGATGTTTCCAATCGAATGCAAGCCGCTTCAAAAGTCGCGCTGAACCGTAAACAAGGTAGCTGAAATTCAATTGATATTTCCTGACGAAAAAGTAGCTTCTATTGGAAGCTAGTCTTGATAAAGTCTGGGCTCTGGGTATCAGAATGACAGCCCCGCCATTGAGGCGGGGCTGCAGGAACTGGCGTAAAATTGAGTTAAGCGTTCCGTTTGCTGCTCCTGCGTCTAGCCATGGCTCCCACCAAACCGAGCCCTGCCAGTAGCATGGCATAAGTTTCCGGTTCGGGAATCGTCGGAACCTGTGTCAGAGTAAAGGTAGCGGTATTTCCTGCTCCGGGATCAAACGGACTTAGATTAAATGTCGCAGTAGCCATGCCTTGATCCGC
Organism: Pseudomonadota bacterium; assembly: GCA_030856655.1. Taxonomy (GTDB): domain Bacteria; phylum Pseudomonadota; class Gammaproteobacteria; order Burkholderiales; family Nitrosomonadaceae; genus Nitrosospira. The sequence goes on from JALYOY010000025.1 coordinate 4,907, forward strand.
TAATTCTCCGGTGAAATTGAGATTACGTGGACCGGTTGAGCCTGAGGAAGGCGAATCGAGTGTAAAGCCAGTAAGTTCTGAATTGCTGAAGTTTGTAAATACGACACCCTGACCTCCGGTTGTGGGTTCGGTAATACTGAAGTGAAAGTCGACCCAAGACTGGCCGGTATTGTTAGTAATCGTCTCGGTTACGGCGTAGGGGTTGCCGGGACCACCGTCAATGTGGCCCACCGTAAAAGTTAGGACAATTGGGTCGAGGCTGTCGAATGTTTTAGAAAGATCCAATACGTTGGGATCGGTGGTGTTACTAAGAACTTCAAACGATCCCAAGCCTCCTCCGCTAGCCGTTATATCGGTAATAACGCCTGCGGCGGATGCAGTAGAAATCGATCCTCCAAAGGCTAAAGCAGTTATGAGCAATTTTGCTTGTGCGTTCATTTGTTTTCTCCATGGAATAATGTACATTTCGAAATTATCGGTATGTTGAGCATACTTCCCTTAGCACACTGGAAAATAACCTCTTAACCGATGAATTCATCATCCCCCGGAAAAAGCAGATTTGTAATAGTCCTTTAGCCTATAGCACCATTGCACTACACTGGGCCGCTTCTCAATAAATCATAAATGGAGTGCCAGTTTTTTGCCACGATCCTGCACTAAATCACGGTGCGATTGCAGGTTGAAATGATTGCTGTCTCTCTTAGGGCCTTGGGTAACAGAAACGGGAACTCCCCCGCCGACGCGCCACCTTGGCCCATGCCACCAACTTGTCGTGGTCCAGGATTCAGCGCATGAACAACGCCAACTATTCCAAAAACCATTACGCCGGCAAGTAAGAACGATCGGGTCTTCTCTGAAATGGAAGTATGTTTCATGATTTATATCTAATAATTCAGCGAAATTGCTGGACAAAAATGGTACGCTAGTCACTAAATCGTTCCGTTCGATGCATTCAAACTTGGAGTTGGAGTTGACTCTTTTTCGTGGACACTTAATATTTTACTTTTGAGGAGTCCACAATGCCAAAAACACATCCCCATATCCGGCGGAATTTCGCCAACAGCTGATTGAGCTGGTTCGCGCTGGCAGAACAGCAGCCGAGC
>JALYOY010000031.1 GCA_030856655.1 Pseudomonadota bacterium
CTTACCATGGCCAGAGAATGGATGCAGTTCACGCAAAAGGGTAATCGCCTGTTTGGGCAAGGGCACTAGGTGATCGATTTTGGTCTTGCTCACCACATAACGCCACTCACCTGCATCGAGGTTCATATCCGCCCATTTCGCCATCCTTAGCTCACCAGGGCGCACAAATAGCACGGGGGCAATCCTTAGGGCACATTGAACAGTAAATGACCCTTTGAATCCATCAATGGCACGTAACAATTCCGCGACGTCTGATGGCTCGGTAAAAGCTGCCATGTGTCTAGTGGTAGTGGGCGGTAGCGCTCCTTTCAAGTCTGTGGTGACATCGCGCACCGCACGCCCAGTCTGTACGGCATATCTGAATACCTGTCCACAAATCTGCAACGCTCGGTGGGCAGTTTCCAGTTTACCCAGTTTCTCGATACGCTTTACAGTTTCCAACACTTGGATTGCTGTAATGTCGGCAATGGGCTTGCCGCCGAGCCACGGGAATAGATAAAGCTCGAACCGCCGAACCACTTTTTCCCTGTGGCTGGCTGCTTTGTTTTTCATGTGAGAGGCCAGCCATTCACGCGCCACCACCTCAAAGCTGTTCTCTGCACGTTCCAGCCTTGCTGATTTAGTTGCCTTGCGATTCTCGCTAGGGTCTATGCCAGCAGCCAGCAGCTTACGGGCGGCATCACGGCGTTCACGGGCAAGGACCAGGGATACATCGGGATAGACACCCACCGCTAGCAGCTTTTGCTTGCTATCAAACCGATAGGCAAGCCGCCAATACTTTGAGCCATTAGACTGTACCAATAGAAACAACCCACCACCATCAGTCATCTTGAAAGGCTTGGCTGCGGCCTTCGCTTTCCTTACCGCTGCATCAGTCAGCTTCATGGCAACCCCGTTTGTTGGTATCAACTTTCGAATGTTGGTATCACTGGCGTGAATATACCAACAACAGATGGTATATTGCAATAGACACGAATGAACGGCGGAAAACAAAAAACCCGCTAATCACGAGGATTTAAGCGGGTTATATGTACTGCATTGGACTAGCCAAAACAGGTTATTGGTGGCCAAGGGCGGAATCGAACCACCGACACAAGGATTTTCAGTCCTCTGCTCTACCGACTGAGCTACTTGGCCATTTGAAACATATTCACGTCCTGCAATATAAGGATTTTAGCTTCGCCATGGTTGCACTGGGTCACCGGCTAGCGTGCTCCAAGGGTCACGTTAGCCTTCACTCCAATAATCCTCGCGTGCATTCCGAAGCACCTGCCATGCGCATTATCAAGTCGATCAACCGTTACGAGCCAAGTCTCTTTGAACGTGCGCAATTCTAGCACAGCGCAAAACTCATTGGAACACGCGACGATTGGCGCTGTAGATAGTAAATAAACTGTCCGCCTATAGCAAATGATCGGTCCGGTATTCGGTTGCCCGGCCTGCCGGTCTTTGGCGCACGTCAATCTAGATTTTTTCGGCTGGAGTGATGCAACTAAGCAGCATAAGGGTAGGGTATCAATATTGCGAGGCGCATTGCGCCACATTTTGTGCTCATATTCAAGCACGTCTTCGTCGGTTCCGCCCAATCGGAGCATAGCGCAATGAAGATGATGCTCTAGGACGCCGCTTAATTATGAATGACGAAACGATAGCGTGTCACCTAATCGCGAGACGTAGCATGCAAGTCAGCAGGTCACACTCTGCGTTTGAAGGTTGACAGTAAAGAAATATGTGCGGCCTGGAAGGCACACGCGACGATAATCAGCCTGCTGATAGATTGAGAGAGTTCGCATATGGCGCAATGCGCTTCGCTTATAAGTGCTCCACGCCTTACTGCTATAGAAATGAATATGCACTTCAGTATTGAGAGGATCGTTTGAATGTAGGTGATGCCTGATTTGGTTATAAGAAAGAATTTCTCAAAGAGAAGGGGCCGGCGCTTTGGCGCCAGCCCTATGCGATCTAACTAAATATTTAAACTTTACGACGACGTGCTACGAAGCCCATCAAACCAAGACCAGCTAAAAACATGGCATAGGTTTCTGGTTCCGGTATGGGAGCGGCTGTTAAGCCGTTGATTGTGCCTATGAATAAGCCGGTTTGTGTTGCTGCGCCGGTGTCCAGGTCAACGGTGAATAGACCTGTTCTCAAAGCGTTGGAATCAAAGTTCAACGCAGCAAAAGCGCTATCTGTACTGGTGATCTCAAAACCACTCGCATTGAGTACATCTACACCCAATGAGCCGACCTCACTAATTGTCGGGTTATTAAAAGCGCTCGGGGCAAACGCTAAGCTGTCTGTCGTGCTATTAACATAATAAAGCTCGGTACTCGCAGGAGCAACGTTCGGAGTGCTGGCATCTGAATTGCTGTAGGATACGGCTGTAAAACCAGCATCAATAGAAGTAGCAACCGTTACCGCCCCAGTGGTTGCATTAATACCATAATTGTCACCAGTTGAGCTCACCAGGCGGATTGACGCATTTGGCGTACGATCTGCAACTGGATTGATATCCAGGCCATAGGATTTATTAGAATCAACTATTGAATTAGATAAATCGACCACGAAAGAGCTGACACCAGTACTTGGATCTACGGTGTAAATTTTATTATCGGTGCTAATACCATAGATCATATTATCGGATGGACGCAGATCAATTCCTACGAAATATTCCCCTGGGGCTGTACCAGTGATGGCATTAAACGTTGAAATGTCTACGGAAGCGCTACTGCTATCGAAAATTCCGATCTGGTTACTGCTGGTCAGCGCAACCAAACTGACAGCGCTTGCATTACTTGCGAAAACAAGTAGTGCTGCCGCTGCAATAGAGCTTCGTGCAAGGGTCTTAGAGATATTTAATTTATTCATTTTCGTTCCTTTGTACAAAGATTGAAAAAAACCTAGGTATCGATATATATGTATCGCGATAACTATACGGGTGGCGTTCATAATTCTCAATGAGCCGTATGGGCCATGACAGCAGGAAGGCGAGGAAGGGTTGACGAAGTTGAAATAAACCGAACGGAAGGGTTGCGTTTCACTCCACCCATTCACCCGAAGCCCGTATGGAAGTATAATTTAAATGGCTACCTGTCTCGACCCGCCCGCTCGAAAAAGGCTATAATTCAGCATTTTAGCAGCTATACGCATGCGTGTTTCTCGCGGCATCCCCATTCAGGCTGAAGCCCCCGTTGCCCTTACCATAGGCAATTTCGATGGAGTGCATTTGGGTCATCAGGCCATGCTCGCCCGTCTGAAAGAAGCTGCTAACCACCTCAGTCTTACCGCTTGTGTCATGATTTTCGAGCCGCACCCGCGCGAGTTTTTTGCGCCGGATAAGGCGCCCACGCGGCTCACCAGCCTGCGGGAGAAGCTGGAGTTGCTGGCGGCGGCGGGCGTGGAGCGTGTGCAGGTATACCGTTTCAATTTCGATTTCGCTAGAATCAGCGCGGAGGACTTTATTGTCCGTATTCTGGAGCGCGGACTTGCCGTCAGGTGGATGCTGGTGGGAGACGACTTTCGCTTTGGCGCGCGTCGCGCAGGGGATTTCGCCATGCTGAAAGCATTTTCCGCAAAATGCGATTTTAGAGTAGAGGAAATGCCGGGCTACACCGTGAATGGTCTGCGGGTTTCGAGCACGGCGGTTCGCGACGCCTTGTCCTCAGGCGATTTAGCTCTTGTCAAACGCCTGCTGGGACGGTCATATAGTATCAGCGGGCGTGTGGTGAGCGGTGACAAACTAGGCAAGAAGCTCGGCTTCCCCACCGCCAACATTCAGTTGAAGCATAATCGGCCTCCGCTGTCGGGAATTTTTGCAGTTGAGGTACAGGTGGAAGCCCGTGACGCTGGGGAATTACCGTTACTCAAGGCGATGCGTGGGGTAGCCAGCCTGGGCGTGCGCCCCACCGTGCATGAGCATGGCAAACCGGTGCTGGAAGTCTACCTGTTCGATTTCGATCAGGAGATCTACGGTCGTCACTTGCGGATACATTTTTTGCACAAGCTCAGGAACGAGGAAAAATACCCTGACCTTATTACGCTTACTAAACAGATAGGACGAGACGTGGAAGACGCAAAAAATTATTTCACATCGTTCTCCTTCTCCTCCACATCCTCTGCCAGTATTGAAAAGAATTTTCTGCACAAATCGAACTGATGCTCGCTGTATCTCCCATATTCCATGACCGATTATAAAAAAACGCTCAACCTGCCCGACACGCCTTTTCCCATGCGCGGCGATCTCGCCAGGCGCGAGCCTGTCATGCTCAAAGCCTGGCAGGAAAAAAATCTCTACCAGACAATCCGTGAAGTCTGCAAAGGCCGTCCCAAATTCGTGCTGCATGACGGTCCGCCGTATGCAAATGGGGATATACACATCGGTCATGCAGTCAATAAAATCCTCAAGGATATAATCGTCAAGGCCAAAACGCTGGCGGGTTTTGATGCCCCTTATGTGCCCGGCTGGGATTGTCACGGGCTGCCAATCGAGCATCAGATTGAAAAAAAACACGGCAAAAATCTATCGGCGGATAAAGTGCGCGAGCTGTGCCGTGCTTTTGCGCAGCAACAGGTGGTGCGGCAAAAAGCTGATTTCATTCGTCTCGGCGTGTTAGGCGATTGGGATAATCCTTATCTCACCATGAATTATCGTACCGAGGCGGGTATCATTCGCGCGCTCGGAAAAGTCCACAGAAGTGGCTATCTTTACCAAGGACGGAAACCGGTCAACTGGTGCATAGATTGCGGCTCTGCGCTGGCGGAAGCGGAAGTCGAATATGAAGATAAAACCTCATCCGCGATCGATGTCGGGTTCGAGGTAAGCGGCTCCCGCTTGCAGGGCGAGGGCAATCTTCCCTATCATCCACTAACGAAGCCTTTTGGCATAACCATGCCGGAAGACATCAAAGTGTATGCGGTGATATGGACCACTACGCCATGGACCCTACCAGCTAATCAGGCAGTGTCTGTACATCCCAATTTTGATTACGCGCTGGTAGAGACGGCCCGCGGATTGCTTATACTGGCCGCTCACCTGAAGCAAGCGTGCCTTGAGCGTTATGGATTACATGGCGAAACCCTCGCCATGTGTAAAGGCTCGGCGCTGGAAGGAGTTCCATTGAACCATCCGTTTAACGGACAACGTGTGCCTATTATCTGCGGCGAGCATGTAACCCTGGAGGCAGGGACAGGCCTGGTTCACACGGCGCCAGCACACGGGCTGGATGATTATTTTGTAGGTCAGAAATATGGCCTCCCCAATGACAGCCCCGTAGATGACGACGGCAAATTCCTCGCCGCTACACCGGTTGTTGGCGGGTTGTTTGTATGGAAAGCCAACGATATGGTGATCGACACACTTCAGGCTGGCGGGCACCTGCTGCATATGGAAAAGATTCAGCATAGCTATCCACACTGCTGGCGGCACAGGACCCCGATCATTTTTCGGTCCACGCCGCAGTGGTTCATTGGTATGAACAAAAACAACTGGACAGATAATAGCCAGCAAGGAAAAACGTTGCGTGAATTCGCCGTAAATGCTGTTGATGCCACTCAGTTCTACCCGGTATGGGGCAAGTCGCGCCTGGAAGCAATGATTGAAAATCGGCCTGACTGGTGCGTATCGCGCCAACGAGACTGGGGCGTGCCAATGGCATTTTTCGTGCACAAGGAGACAGGCGCGTTGCACCCCCGTACCGATGAGTTGCTGGAACAGGTGGCGCAGCGCGTGGAACAACAGGGGGTCGAAGCGTGGTTTAGCCTGGATGCCGCGGAGTTGCTGGGTGACGAAGCGAAAGACTACAAGAAACTTCCGGATACACTCGATGTATGGTTCGATTCTGGGACCACTCATGACACAGTTCTAAAATCCAATGCTCGGCTCAAGTATCCGGCGGATCTTTACCTGGAGGGCTCCGACCAGCATCGCGGGTGGTTCCAGTCCTCGCTTCTGACCGGCTGCGCGATTGACGGCCGCGCACCTTACGACGCATTGCTCACCCACGGTTTCGTAGTGGATGGCCATGGTCACAAGATGAGCAAATCCAAGGGGAACGTTATTGCGCCGCAAAAGGTGATGGATACTTCGGGCGCGGATATTTTGCGGCTATGGGTGGCTTCCACCGATTATTCCGGCGAGCTTTCCATTTCCGATGAAATCCTGAAGCGAGTGGTGGAGAGCTATCGGCGCATACGCAATACGCTGCGTTTTCTTCTCGCTAATCTGGCCGACTTTGATCCAGCCGAGGATACCGTGGCGGTAGATCAATGGCTGGAAATCGACCGCTACATGTTGGCGTTCACGAGAATACTTCAGGATGATCTTACGCAAGATTATGAACGCTATGATTTTCACCTGATCGTACACAGACTGCATAATTTTTGTTCTGAAGATCTGGGCGGATTCTATCTGGATGTTCTCAAGGATCGGCTTTATACCACTGCCGCCAAAGGTATCCCGCGTCGCTCGGCGCAAAGCACGCTGCATCACATCGCCCATAGCCTGGTGCGCTTGTTTGCCCCGATACTTAGTTTCACCGCGGAAGAGGTTTGGGGACATCTGGCAACCGACACCGGCGATAGTGTTTTGCTACACACCTGGCACGAAATTCCACTACAACCGGATGAAGAAATATTGGTAAGACGCTGGACCAGGCTTCGCGAGCTGCGCTCACAGGTGCAAAGACGTCTGGAGGACTCACGTGCCCTTGGAAAAATTGGTTCTTCGCTTGCTGCCACAGTAGAGATTCGCGCCAGCGGAGAAGATTTTCTGCTGCTGGATTCGTTGGGTGATGATCTCCGGTTGGTACTCGTCACCTCTGAAGCACGTGTGGTGCGGTCAGAGAACCCGCAGGAAGAAGAGATTTCTGTAATTCCATGCGCTCATCCAAAATGCGAACGCTGCTGGCACTATCGCCAAGAGGTAGGAATCAATACAGACCATCCCACGATTTGTGGTCGATGCATATCCAATCTTTTCGGCTCCGGCGAGCCCCGCCGATATGCCTGAAATTGCAATGTACGCTACGGAGCATTAAATACGATGAAACTGCCGGTCAGCCTGATCCTGGCATCGGTTGTGCTGGTGTTGGATTTTGTCTCCAAGCGCTGGGTGGAATCTGCGTTGTTTCATGGGCAGCAGATTGCGTTGACGAATTTTTTCAACTTGGTGCTGACTTACAATGCGGGCGCAGCGTTCAGCTTTCTGAGCGACGCTGCCGGTTGGCAGCGCTGGTTTTTTAGCGCGATTGCGGCGGGGGCATCGGTACTGATCGTTTATCTGCTACGCAAGCACGCGGCAGATAAACTGTTTTGTATCGCGCTGAGCCTGATACTGGGTGGCGCGCTGGGTAATTTGTGGGATCGCATAACGTTAGGTCATGTAGTCGACTTTCTGGATTTTTATGTAGACGGCTACCATTGGCCCGCGTTTAATGTGGCGGATTCCGCGATTTTCCTTGGAGCCATGTTGCTGATACTCGATAGCTTCCGTCGTAAAGAATCCGACACCGAGAACCGGACACAAAGAAAGAATGGCTAGCCCGGATATTTGACCGGATCCCAGGATGATGACGAGGTGTTTTGCGATTAGATTTACGCATCCTGCGTCAAAGCAATAGCCGGGATTATGGCGTGAAACAGGGGAGCAAAGGTGCCACAAAAAACACCCGTTAGCATCCGCAAAGGCGGGTGGCATTAATCGTATTTCCGCTCTGTTGATATCAATGCCGCTTACGATAGTTCTTGAGCCGGTCTGAGTGCTTAGGTGGAATGGAAATCACGGTTCTTTCCAGGCTGCCATAGCACGTCCTCCACATCTTGCTGGTAATTCAAGACCCGGCCCAGCACAAACAAGAAGTCGGACAGGCGGTTAAGGTACTTGAGATGGAACGGAATCATTGTTTCGGTTCGAAATAACCTAATCACGCATCTTTCCGCGCGCCGGCATACGGCGCGCGCAACATGGCAGAGGGCGCCTGCACGAGCTCCGCCGGGGAGTATGAATTCTCTTAGCGGGGTCAGCGTGAGGTTGTACTCATCGAGCTCCTTTTCTAAACGGCCGATTTGCGCTTCGCTCATACTGACGCGCCCGGGAATACTTAAGTCGCCGCCCAGGTCAAACAAGTCATGCTGGATATTCTCCAGTTTGGTGCGCACTCCTCCCTCAAAGTTTTCTGCAAGCAGAACACCGATACAACTGTTGAGTTCGTCCACGGTACCAATAGCCTCGATACGTAAGCTTTCCTTGACGGATCGTGTGCCATCGCCCAGGCCAGTGGTGCCGTCATCGCCGGTGCGGGTATAGATTTTTGTAAGGCGCTTACCCATGTATGGCGCTAAGAGGAAGCAGCGGATAATGCCAGCGTCCGCTTATTTATCCTGCTACTCATCCTGCTTGGGCTTGCCTGGAGAGCGCGGCATGAATAGAGCCGCGAGCGGTTTTTTTTGCTGTCCAGGCCGCGCATGACCAAGGGGCCTATCAATTTCGGATAATGATGAGGCAGGGTTGGTGGAAGGGGCAGACTTGTTATCAGCGGGCTGGGCAGAAGGCGTATATGGCTGACTGAACAATGGATCCTCCGGCGTTTTGCGTCCCCTTTGTGTGCGGCCATGTTGCCCATGTTCTCCATGTTGCTTGGAGCGCGCGGAGCGGGGTGCTGAATGCGTTCCATCGGACTGTCCCGTGCGTGGTTCAGAAAATTTCCCCTGTTCTGGCTTGGCGCGCTCATCGCGGTTGCGCCTGACGGGGGTACTTCCGGATTCTGCAGGGCGATTCCGCGTTTCCAGCTCAAATCCAGAAATTATCTTGGTGCTAAGCTTGAACTTCAGAAGTTTCTCGATACCTGCAAGCAACTCGTTCTCGTCTTCGCATACTAGGGAAATTGCGTCGCCTTTGGTGCCGGCGCGTCCGGTGCGGCCGATCCGATGTATATAATCTTCAGGCGTTGTGGGCAATTCGAAATTGACCACGTGCGGGAGGTCTTCGATGTCGAGCCCGCGTGCGGCCACGTCGGTTGCGACTAACACGCGCACCAAGCCTTGCTTGAATTCCGCTAGTGCCTGGGTGCGTTGAGGTTGGCTTTTGTCGCCATGAATCGCGGTTGCGGTGATCCCGTCGCGTTCCAATTGCTGAGCCAGGCGGCTAGCGCCGTGCTTGGTGCGGACAAACACCAGCACCTGTTTCAGGTCATGCGACTTAATCAAATGTGCCAGTAATTCACGTTTTCGGTCACGTCCAACAGGATGTACGACGTGTGTTACCAGCTCGGCGATAGAATTACGCCGCGCCACCTCAATCAATACCGGTTGTTTTAACAGCTTATCCGCCAGTTTCTTGATTTCCTCAGAAAAGGTGGCCGAGAACATAAGGCTTTGGCGCTGCTGCGGGATCAGCGCGAGAATACGCTTTATATCGGGCATGAAGCCCATGTCCAGCATACGATCAGCTTCATCCAATATCAGGATCTCGACTTTAGAAAGACTCATTGTTTTTTGTTCGATGTGATCCAGCAGGCGCCCTGGCGTCGCCACCAGGATTTCTACGCCAGCGCGCAAATCCTTGACCTGGGGATCCATATTGATCCCACCATAAACTACTGCACTTTTCAACGGAAGGTATTTGCCATAAGTTTTGACACTCTCGTATACTTGGGCCGCCAGTTCCCGCGTAGGCACCAGAATCAGCGCGCGAATCGGATGTCTTGCAGGTGAGACGCTGGTGTTTGCGTGAGATTGCAAGCGGTGTAACATGGGCAGGGTAAAACCAGCGGTCTTGCCGGTGCCGGTTTGCGCCCCTCCCATTATATCCTTGCCTTCAAGTATTGGCGGGATCGCCTGTGCCTGAATAGGGGTGGGTTCTGTATAGCCTTGATCTGCGATAGCGCGCAGAATTTCAGCCGATAGGTTGAGTTGATCGAACGACATGTTTATGGCTCCTAAACCGCCTGCCAACGCCTGTTGGGACCGGTCTAGGCAGAACATTTATAGAGAGGATGGTGTATAACAAAAGAACACGGCGGTTGGTCGCGGCTGTGACCGGACAGTTATTGCCAGGCGACCATGAGTCGGCATAATACAATACATTGGGAAATGTTGCCAGAACAGCAGATTGTGCCGATTTAGGAAATGCACCTAATCATTTCTTACCCCCTGACGAATATTCTTTTGTTGTGGCTTTCCAGCTTTAAACCATTCGGTGCTTTTTTTCAAACCTCTTAGTAGTGGCGCGGCTCCGCCAATGGCTACCGCATCAACCAGGCAGTACCAAGCCGCAACACCGCTTGGGGGGTTTCCCTGAGACAAGCCAAGAACAGGCTCTATTGTCGCCCATTTCCAGGTTCCCGCTGCCGTACCAATTAACTCCAGCCATGTGGTAATAAAGAAGGCAGCGAGATAAACCATCGGCGAACGGCCTTTAAACAAATAAATGAGAAAAACGCAAAATAGTAACGCACCGACCTGATCGCCCTGTTCAGGGTAACCACTCACCCCCCAGATTGACCATATGCCACAGACCACTACGACAAACGTAGCTATTTTTCGGGCGTACTTCAAAAAGAAACCGGAACGAGCAAGTGCCACAGCCGTTAGATATACCATTCCGTGGCCGGGCGGCACGTAGGCGGGCACGTTCCCAAAACGATAGGTATATCCCTGCATGTAGATGGATGCAAAATGCTCGCCAAGCGTGGCAAAAGCAACCGCGATGATCACCTGCATCCGTACTTCTTTATTTTCCCCAAATAGCAGACCGAGCAAAAATGTCCAAGCAACGAGCCCCATGAAATTCTGTTGCTCCAGGCTTCCGCTCGCGTCCATCACCAAACTGACCGCCACGCAAAAAAAAGTTAAAGTTGCGATAAAATAATCACGTATTCCATGGGAATAAGTGGCATTAATTGGGGGGAAATTGCGCAGCATCCGTTGGAGGTATCGTATTATTAAGTTTCGTCGGGTTCGCTGGAAGGTGAACCGGAGATGAGATCATGTGATCGAAGAAGAGAGGAACTTTGCGAGCTACCTTCCTTCATCTAAAGTGATCTCTAGCGAGCAAAGCCGCTGTTCCCGATACCAATTGGGAACAGCAGCTTAGTTGAAGCCGCTTTAGTCGAGTACGAGAAACGCGAGGTCAACGGTATCACTCCTCCTCATCCTCGTCGTCATCTTTTTCTTTCTTTTCGGCCTTGAGCACCAGCTTGCCTTGAGTGCGGCTGGCATTGAGGTCGGTCTCTGGGGCTTCCTTGTGCACCAGGTTCTGAT
>JALYOY010000048.1 GCA_030856655.1 Pseudomonadota bacterium
GCACGCTGGATCCCTGAAGCCGATAGCACAGGCTGGAGCGATACCGAGATGTTGATGCAGCAGGTGGCACAGCTTAACCGCGAAAAGGAAATATTGCCCCCTCCAGGCGATCATGTGCATTGAGCAATTTAAGATATCTATCTAACCCTACGTTTTCACCCATTCAATAAGCGGTCGCCACTGCGCCAGATCGCGTTCAGCCAGGTAGGGAGGCAGATCGAAAATACTTTTGCCATTGAAAGCAGCGTTAACATACGCCATGGTATCGCGCAGATAAGCGAGAATGGGGAGATCATACTGTTTGAGAAATTGTTCCAGAGTAGCCGCAGCGCGAGTGCGGGGATCTACCCGCATGCCAATAATGCCAATGAAGGCTTTATGTTTTCGCACGGTTTTTTCTTCCATCAACCGGTCCAGAAAATCGCGCGTGGCGGCCATGTCGAATATCGAAGGCTGCACGGGAACGACAATTTTATGCGCAAGTTTCAACGCATGGGCAAGATTCTTGCCATGCATGCCCGCCGGTGAATCCAGCACAAGCCAGTCATTGTTATTCGGAATAGCCTGATGAATTTCATTGCGTTCCGCATCTAAGCTGGTGATGGCCGGCAGCTCGGCAGGACGCAACGCGAGCCAATCCATTGAGGATTTCTGACGATCCAGATCCCACATCGCAACTCGCTGATCTTGCCCGGCAAAATAGGCGGCCAAATTGGTCGCCAGGGTGGTTTTTCCGCATCCGCCCTTGGGATTTGCTACCAGAATTGTTCGCATGGCTAGCTCCGTACCTTCTTATTCATCTCCTGGTTCCTCTGCTGAGCCGGAAAGCCGCCAATGGGCCGTTCTTGCTCTGCTCCGCGAGACGATTGCAAAAGCTGCGCCGTCTCAGCATCCTTATTGGCAGAAGCGAGCTCCGGGGCAGATAATACTTCCATGCTTCCCGTATTTTCCTTGGGCTCAAGCAACGACCCCAGTTCCTCCAAGGGCGGAAGTTCCTCCAGGGAACGCAGACTAAGATCGTTGAGGAAATCCATGGTTGTCGCATACAAGACCGGCCTCCCGGGAACCTCGCGATGTCCAACGGCACCTATCCAGCCGCGCGACTCCAGCGCTTTAAGCACTGGGCCGGAAACCGTAACACCGCGGATTTCCTCAATGTCGCCACGTGTCACCGGCTGATGGTAAGCAATGATAGCAAGTGTTTCCAGAACTGCCCGAGAGTAGCGGGGGGGTTTTTGTGGATTAAGCCGGTCAAGGAACTTCTGCATCTCCGGCTTGGCATGGAAGCGCCAGCCGCTGGCCACTTTCACCAGTTCCACCCCTTTTTCATCCCAGTCGTGTCGCAACTCTTCAAGCAACCTGCGCAGGACTTCCGCGCTCAGTTCTTCGTTGAATAATTTTTTCAGCTCGGCCAGTGGCAACGGATCCTGGCTGGTGAGCAACGCTGTTTCCAGAATCCGCTTAATCTCATCGGGAGTGGATGAACCGGGTGAATCAGGTGGTAGTAAGGAAACTGATTGGTCTAACATAAATAATTCCGAAGGCTTGAGGTTGGGTCACCTCCACCTGATTTTCCCTGACCAACTCCAACAACGCAAGAAAAGTTACCACGACTTCCGCCACTGCAGCAGCGGGACTGAACAATTCATCGAACTCAATGAACTTATGTCCCTGCAAATGGCGCAAAATACGGCTCATGTGTGCGCGAACCGAAAGTTCCTCGCGAGTAATATGATGCCTGCGATTTGCTTGCGAGCGGGCCATCAGAGTAAGCCACGCGTTTCGCAGATCATCCATGCTGACATCCGGCAGGCGCTTAACCGCCGCCTGGTCGATCCATACCTGCATCAGCGCAAAATCCCGTTCGGCCTGGGGCAGTTCGTTAAGGCGCCGTGCAGCAAGCTTCATTTGCTCATATTCCAGCAGACGACGCACTAGCTCAGCGCGTGGATCGCCATCTTCCTCCGTGCTTGCAACGGGCCGCGGCAATAGCATGCGCGATTTGATTTCGATCAGCACCGCGGCCATCAGGAGATATTCCGCCGCCAACTCCAGTTGATTGGCGCGCATTATCTCGATGTAGGCCATGTATTGTCGCGTAAGTTCGGCCATAGGGATGTCCAGCACTTCGAGATTGTGCTTGCGAATGAGATAAAGCAGCAAATCGAGGGGCCCCTGGAAAGTGTCGAGAAATACTTCCAATGCATCCGGCGGAATGTACAGATCCGGTGGCATCTCCCTCAACGGTTCGCCGTGAATTTTTGCGGCAGGACTAGCGGCCGCAGAATAGAGGAGGTCGTTCATTTAAATAGTGCAGTGTGTCAGATGGCAATTTATGTTGACCACTTTTAGCAGAGCGGCGGGCTAAGGCAGAAGGGGGCTTGGGGATCGGCCGCGAATGATAAGGGATCTCATCTGAACTATGTATTTCTTGAAATCCTACGAGTAATTCAATCCCATTGCCTCTCTGACGTCACGCATGGTTTCCTGTGCCAATTCGTCAGCTCTCTCACATCCGTCGGCAATAATGTTGCGCACCAATGTGGGATCTTCATCATACATCCGGGCGCGCTCGTGCATGGGTTTCTGTTCTGCCAATATAGCTTCGATAACCGGCTGCTTGCATTCCAGACAGCCGATACCCGCAGTGGTGCAGCCTTGCTGTGCCCATTCCCTGGTTTCTGTATTCGAATAAACCAGGTGAAACTGCCACAGTGGACATTTGGCAGGATCACCCGCGTCGCTGCGCCGAACACGCGCCGGATCGGTTGGCATCGTCCGGATTTTTTTTATGACGCTAGCCTCGTCTTCCCGCAGATTGATGGTGTTGTTATAGGATTTGGACATTTTCTGGCCATCCAATCCCGGCATTTTCGATGCTGGCGTAAGCATAACTTCAGGTTCGGAGAGAATCATCTTGCCGCCGCCTTCAAGGTAGCCAAATAATCGTTCCTGGTCACCCATGCTCAGGTTCTGCTGCTCGTCGAGCAGCGACTTTGCCGCAGCCAGTGCCTCCTCGTCACCGTGTTCCTGGTAGCGATTCCGCAGCTCGCGGTAGACTTTGGATTTCTTTGAGCCGAGCTTTTTTATCGCCGACTCGGCTTTCTCGCGAAACCCGGCTTCCTTACCGTAAATATGATTGAAGCGGCGCGTGATCTCGCGGGTAAACTCGATATGCGGCGCCTGGTCCTCGCCTACCGGCACGCGGTTGGCACGGTAAATAAGAATATCGGCGCTCTGTAGCAAGGGGTAGCCGAGAAAGCCGTAAGTGCTCAACTCTTTCTCGGACAATTTTTCCTGCTGATCCTTGTAGGATGGAACCCGTTCCAACCAGCCAAGCGGGGTAATCATCGAAAGCAGCACATGCAACTCGGCATGGGCGGGTATGCGTGACTGAATGAACAACGTTGCCTGCGCCGGATCCACGCCGGCGGCCAGCCAATCTATCACCATATCCCAGACGTGTTGTTCGATGACTTCCGGAGTGTCGTAATGAGTGGTGAGAGCGTGCCAGTCGGCAACGAAAAACAGACATTCGAACTGATGCTGCAGCTCCACCCAGTTTTTCAGCACGCCGTGATAATGCCCCAAATGCAGGCCCCCGGTAGGACGCATCCCCGATAAAACTCGATCAGTGAACATATTGCTTGCCCTTGGTTAAATCCTTGGCTAGATATTTATTCAATTTCCCAACCCGAAAAACCATACTACCATTTGTATCGTAATCCCAATGAAGGGCCCGATAACGGCACCGAGCACGCCAGTGATCAATAGCAGTAGCAGTATCATAAAGCCGTAAGGCTCGACCTTCGCAAGACCATTTGCCATGCGGTGAGGCAATAGACTTGCCGCAATACGGCCGCCATCCAGCGGCGGTAGAGGCAGCAGATTCAGCACCATCAGTATTACGTTGATTTTGATACCGGCTTCACCCATTAGTATCATGGGCCTGGCAAAATCGCTCTCGGGCAAGGCGAGGCCGAGTCTGATTACCGACGCCCAAAGTAACGCCATGAATAGATTCGCGCCCGGTCCGGCCAACGCGACCCAAAGCATGTCCTGTTTAGGATGGCGCAGAGCCGCGAAATTGACCGGTACCGGCTTCGCCCACCCGAAAAGGATTCCACCCAGCAACAGCGTCAATAACGGCAACAGGATCGTACCCAGCGGATCGATATGACGGATTGGATTCAAGCTGACGCGGCCCTGTGCGTAGGCTGTGAAATCTCCGAAATGCTTGGCTACATATCCGTGTGCGGCCTCATGCAGAGTAATGGCAAAAATCACCGGTAGCGCATAGATGGCAATGCCCTGGATGACACTATCCATGTGTGATTCCGAAAGGCGCAAGGCTTCCTTTGCCTTGCCGTGTCACCGTTGGCGTGTCACCGGTCAAATCGATCACGGTACTCATCTCCAAGCCACAGGCGCCGCTGTCCAGCACTAGTTCTATGTGGTGTTCGAGGCGGTCACGGATTTCGCCCGCATCGTTGAGAGGAAGCTCATCGCCCGGTAGAATCAAGGTAGAGCTCAACAGGGGCTCATTCAACTCCGCCAGCAGTGCCTGCACGACAGGGTGATTGGGGATTCTCAGGCCGATGGTGCTTCGTTTCGGATGCTGTAACCGGCGCGGCACTTCGCGTGTGGCCTGGAATATAAAAGTATAACTGCCGGGCGTGCTTGCCTTGAGCAACCGGTGCTGGCTATTATCGATTTTGGCGTAATACGAGATCTCAGCCAAGTTTCGGCACATCAGCGTGAAGTGATGGTGTTCATCCACCTGTCGTATCGCGCGAATGCGAGTCATGACGTTCTTATCGCCCAATTGGCCGCCCAGCGCGTAACAGGAATCAGTCGGATAAACGATAACGCCACCGGCGCGCACGATGGCGGCCGCCTGTCTTATCAGGCGCAACTGCGGGTTATCGGGATGGATGGAAAAGAATTGAGCCACGTGAAGTGCTTCTAGTTATTGTATGGGAGAGCATTTCCTGCGAGCGGCGAAATATAGCAGTTAAACGGGATGAGCAGACCGTCCGCGCAACTGAAGCTCTCGCAAATATAATTTTTAGGAGGGGCTTTGATTGTGATGTGCAGAAGTAGGGCATTCACTCGCTACACCGCGCCGTTCCAATCATGCCATACCGGTGTACAGTTGGCGGGCAAATCCGGCATCCGCCCTAGGTCAAAATAGCTTTCCCCGGGTCCGTGAAAATCCGACCCGCGCGAAGCCAATAGACCCATCCGCTGGCTGTGGCGCGCAAACAGTAACGATTGTTCGGGCGTATGACTGGCAGTGATGACCTCGATACCCTCGCCGCCCATGGCGCGAAATTCCGATAGCAATTCGTCCAACGCGTCCTTACCTAGTTTGTAACGTGCTGGATGAGCGATCACGGCCCTACCGCCGCTGTTACTTATCCATTGGACCGCATCGCTTAACGTGGCCCACTGATGGGGCACATATCCGGGTTTCCCCTTAACAAGATATTTCTTGAATACCGATCTTACATCTTTGGCATAACCTTCCTGCACCAGAAAACGAGCAAAGTGGGTGCGGCCGATCAGCCGTCCCTCTCCAGTGTTAGCATAAGCTCCTTCGAAACTGCCATGAATCCCAAATTTATCAAGCTGCGCGGCGATATTTCGCGCACGCACCGTGCGGCCATCGCGAATGGATTTCAGCCCCCCGACCAAACCAGGATGTTCGGGGTCGATACCGAGGCCGACAATATGCAGGGTCTGGCCGCGCCAACTGGTGGAAATTTCCACGCCATTGATAAAGGCAATGCTCTTATCGTTAGCGACCTGGCGCGCTTCTTCCAACCCGGCGACGTCATCGTGATCGGTTAGCGCCAGCATATCAACTCCGCGCACCGCCGCATGCTCCACCAGTTGAGTGGGGCTCAGCAAGCCATCGGAAACTGTCGAATGGCAGTGGAGGTCAACGTTGGGCATGAATAAGCGATTCCGCGATAAGCAAGAAACGCATCATAGCAAATTAGGAAGATTATGAAAAATCAGCCGCGCGGAAGAAGTGGAGGAATCTTCCGTTTTGATAAGAATCGCAATAAAAATTCAGGAGACATAACTGGACCGATTTGCGTGCGGGGTGACGATAGCCAACTCATTCTGATATGTATTTTCGGGTAAAGTAGATGGAATATACAATCACTACCGCTTTTTGGTGGAACCAATGGATTTTTTGCCAATCTTCGTCAACATTAAAAGCCGAAATTGCCTCGTGGTGGGCGGCGGAGAAGTAGCCGCTCGCAAGATCGCATTGCTGTTACGCGCAGGTGCTCAGGTTACGGTTGTCGCGCCGAAACTTTGCGTGGAACTTACGGGGCAGCTCAATGGGCCCCTCAGGGGGCCATTGAGTGAGCAACCGCGCGAACAACCTCATCCGGGAACGATCACTCACCGCGCCGAAACTTTTCGTCCCTCCCATCTGAACGACGTTTTTTTGGCTATTGCCGCCACCGATGACCCAGTAGTAAACCGGGAGGTTTCCGAAGCTGCCGGGCAAATGCATATTCCTGTTAATGTCGTGGACAATCCGGACCTTTGTTCTTTCATCATGCCTTCCATTATAGACCGCTCCCCTGTTATGGTCGCGGTTTCGAGCGGCGGCACATCGCCGGTATTGGCAAGGCTGCTGCGGACACGCCTTGAAACAATGATACCGGCAGCATACGGACGCTTGGCGGCCTGCGTTGCCGCTTACCGTGAGCGGGTAAAACTTCGTTTT
>JALYOY010000071.1 GCA_030856655.1 Pseudomonadota bacterium
GAGCCTGACAAAGCAGACCGCCCGCGAAGTCGTCCCTTCGCTCAGTTGGCAAATGAACGGTAAAATCAGGCGCTCGCCCGCGTTGCACTCCTTGGCATCGTAGACTACTGCGGCCTGCGTCGCGCGCCTCGTGATCATCCCGATTTTGCCAGCAACGCGTTGCGCGGAAGACTTATTCAGAGGTTCCTGAGTTCCGGCGCGCTTTTCCCTTTAGTAAACCACCACACTATTCTGTTACGCTCGATGAAACTCATCGTCGGTCTCGGCAATCCAGGTAGGGAATATGCTGCCACTCGTCATAATGCCGGGAACTGGTGGGTATCCCGCCTGGCGGATGAATTGCACATTACTTTGAAAGCGGAGGCGAGATTCCATGGCTTATGCGCGCGCATTGGACAAGGCGATTCAGAGCTGTGGCTGCTCAATCCTATGACCTACATGAACATTAGCGGTAAAGCGGTCTCGGCTTTGTGTCATTTTTATAAAATTCCGGCTGAGCAGATTCTCGTGGTTCATGACGAACTGGATTTGCCTCCGGGCATCTCCAGGCTGAAACTGGGCGGTGGACTGGGCGGGCACAATGGGTTAAAGGACATTGCCGCGCACCTTGCTACCAAGGCTTTCTGGCGCCTGCGCATTGGTATTGGGCATCCCGGCGACAGAAACGCCGTAGTAAATTATGTATTGCAGCCGCCGCGCAAGGAAGAAGCGCTGCTGATAGACGAGTCTATCAGCCGTAGCCTCGAGGTTTGGCCGCTTATTGCAGAAGACAATTGCCAGGCTGCCATGCTGAAGTTGCATACGAAAGTAGATGGCGGATGAAGGAGAAACTTTGAAAAATACTAGCGCCGTCATTTCATTTTCCATATTTCATAATCAGGGTTCGGGCCTGCCATTTACAATGTCAATAAACTTATGAGCCTGAAATGCGGTATCGTCGGTCTGCCCAATGTCGGAAAATCCACGCTGTTTAATGCGCTGACCAGGGCCGGCATAGCCGCGGAAAACTACCCTTTCTGCACCATTGAGCCCAATGTCGGCATAGTCGAAGTGCCCGATCAGCGTTTATCCAAACTCAGCGCGATCGTTAATCCCCAAAAGATGCAGCCAGCCATCGTCGAGTTCGTCGACATCGCCGGTCTTGTCGCTGGTGCGTCCAAGGGCGAGGGGCTGGGCAACAAGTTTCTCGCGACCATTCGTGAAACCGACGGCATCGTCAACATGGTGCGTTGCTTCGTCAATGACAACGTGGTGCATGTCAGTGGCAATATTGATCCGATTTCTGACATCGAGACCATACAGACAGAGTTGGCCCTGGCCGATCTGGCTACGGTGGAAAAGGCGCTGCAACGCGAAACCAAGATGGCCAAGTCCGGCAACAAGGACTCGATCAAGTTTGTTGCGCTGCTGGAAATGACACGAGCACACCTCGACCAAGGCAACCCTGCCAGAAGCCTGGGGCTGGACAAGGAACTGCAGCAAATGCTAAAGCCTTTATGCTTGTTGACCGCTAAACCAGCCGTCTATGTGGCTAACGTCGACGAAAAGGGATTCACTGAAAATCCGCTGTTGATGCGTGTGCAGGAATATGCCGCGCGCGAGGGCGCGCCGGTGGTGGCGATCTGCGCAGCCCTGGAATCAGAAATTGCGGAAATGCCGGATGAGGATAAGCAGGTCTTTCTTGCAGACATGAATCTGGAAGAACCGGGGTTGAATCGCCTGGTTCGTGCTGCCTACCAACTGCTCGGGCTGCAAACCTATTTCACCGCCGGCGTAAAAGAGGTACGCGCCTGGACGATATCCAAAGGAAATACCGCGCCACAGGCAGCGGCTGTAATCCACACCGATTTCGAAAAGGGTTTCATTCGCGCCGAAGTCATCGCGTACGATGACTTCATTGCTTGCAAAGGCGAACACGGCGCGAAGGAGGCCGGCAAGATGCGGCTGGAAGGGAAGGAGTACGTGGTCAAGGATGGCGATGTGATGCATTTTCGATTCAATGTTTAATCATCTCTCTATTTCGTTCTTCCAGAGGTATTAGATTCCGCCACGAATTCAACGCCTAGCTATTTCTATTCTATTTTCATTGCCCCCTGCGTGTGGCAGTTTTCCGCCAAGCGTCCACCTCACTGTGTGTTGATGAGAGCCTTGTTCTGGCGCCACGAAAGTTTGAGGTCGCCTTAACTGCATCTCACCACTTGTTATTCCGCTTGGCACCCATATTTTCCGGTTACACCAAGTGGTTGAGGTATAATCCTGTTTTTTTCAAATTCCGCTTTACTGGAGGTTGTTATGCCGATTTATGAATACCGTTGCGGGTCTTGTGGGTTTGAAAAAGAATATCTGCAAAAAGTGAACGACGCGCCGGTTGCAGCTTGCCCCGCGTGCGGTAGCAGTGTTTTCACGAAACTTATTTCTGCCGCGGGCTTTCAGTTGAAAGGCAGTGGCTGGTACGCCACCGATTTCAAGAATGGCGCGAAGCCGAAAATCCAGCCGGATACAGAAGCGGCAACGGCAAAAAAGGATGAGACCGCTACGGCAACCGCATCTCCTGCGGGTAACGCCTCCCCGGCCTGCGCCACCGATTAAGTATTTGGTGCGAATATCGCTCAATATGAAACGTTACTTCATCACCGGGCTCCTGATCTGGGTACCTCTTGGTATTACCGCCTGGGCATTGAAGTTTCTGATTGGCACCATGGACCAGTCACTGTTGCTCTTACCCGCCAGCTTGCATCCTGAAGTTCTGGTAGGCGTTTATGTTCCCGGAGTCGGTACTGTGTTGACGTTGCTGGTGGTATTCATCACTGGTTTGCTCACGACTAATATCATCGGCCAGCGGTTGGTATTGTTTTGGGAAGGGGTTTTATGGCGAATCCCGGTGGTAAAGTCAATTTATTACGGCGTGAAACAGGTTAGTGACACGTTATTCTCCAGTCAGGGCGAGGCTTTCCGCAAGGCACTGCTAGTGCAATATCCGCGTGAAGGATCATGGACTATTGCGTTTATGACGGGATATCCAGGCGGCGATGTGGCCAACCATCTCAAGGGAGAGTATGTGAGCGTGTATGTGCCGACCACGCCCAACCCCACTTCCGGGTTTTTCCTGATGATGCCAAAAAGTGACGTGATCGAGCTCGACATGAGCGTGGATACGGCGCTGAAATACATTATCTCCATGGGCGTGGTTTCACCTGGCAACGGTAAAAAGTATTCCGGCCAATCACAAGCAGCACTGTTAAATAGTACGGCCCCGCCAGCTCCACGGCGTCAAGCGACAAATTCTGATTCCTGACTTTCCTGATACTCAACAAGCCATGCGCACTGGTTACTGCGGCCTCATTGATGCCAAATATCTGAATCAGACGGTCACTCTTTTCGGCTGGGTACATCGCCGCCGCGACCACGGCGGGGTCATTTTCATTGACCTGCGCGATCGCGAAGGTCTGGTGCAGGTGGTGTGCGATCCCGACAATGTAAGCGCTTTCCAAAGCGCGGAAAAAATTCGCAATGAGTTCGTTCTCAAAATTACCGGCATGGTGCGTCATCGCCCTACCGGTACGGTTAACCCTAATCTGGTCAGCGGCGAAATAGAGGTACTGGTACAGTCCATCGACATTCTCAATAGCTCGCTGACACCGCCGTTCCTGATGGACGACGAGAATTTGAGTGAAGCCGTGCGTTTGGAGCACCGTTATCTCGATTTGCGACGTCCGCAGATGCAGGCAAACTTGCGGTTGCGCTACAAGGTGGCGATGGCAGTTCGCATATTTCTCGATCAGCACGGCTTCATTGATGTGGAAACGCCCATGCTGACCAAGTCCACGCCAGAGGGTGCGCGAGACTATCTGGTACCGTCGCGCGTTAACACCGGGCATTTCTTTGCATTGCCGCAGTCGCCGCAGTTATTCAAACAACTACTGATGGTCGCGGGGTTCGACCGCTATTACCAGATTACCAAATGCTTTCGCGATGAAGATTTGCGTGCCGACCGTCAACCCGAATTTACCCAAATTGATATCGAGACGTCATTCCTGAATGAAACTCAAATCATGGCGTTGATGGAAGAGATGATTTGTGGTTTGTTCAGAAGCGTAATGAGTATTAATTTGCCAAATCCCTTTCCGCGCTTAACGTACGTGGAAGCTATGTCCAGGTACGGTTCAGATAAACCCGACTTGCGCGTGCCGCTGTTTCTGACCGAGCTCACCGACGTAATGAGAGAAGTCGAGTTCAAGGTCTTCCGCGAGGCTGCACGGAAGCCGGATGGGCGGGTCGCGGCACTGCGAGTGCCGCAGGGCGGAGAAATATCACGCAAGGAAATAGACGACTACACCAGCTTCGTGGCGATATACGGCGCGAAGGGCCTCGCTTACATCAAAGTTAATGCGCTGGAAAAAGGCCTTGAAGGCATGCAGTCGCCAATATTGAAATTCTTGTCTGATACGGTGGTAAAAGTCATCCTGGAGCGCACGGGTGCAAAAGATGGCGATCTCATATTTTTTGGCGCGGACAAGGCGCAGGTGGTGAATGAAGCGCTAGGTGCGCTGCGCGCCAAAGTCGGGCATGACCGGGGACTCGCGGAGCCAGGCTGGAAGCCTTTATGGGTAGTCGATTTTCCCATGTTCGAGCGTGACGAGGAAGAAAATCGCTGGAAAGCCCTGCATCATCCGTTTACTTCTCCCGCCGATGGGCATGAGGATCTGCTGGAAACCAGCCCTGAGAAAGCATTATCCAAGGCATATGACATGGTGCTGAACGGTTCGGAGATCGGTGGCGGCTCGGTGCGTATTCATCGCCGGGAAGTACAGTCGAAAGTATTTCGCGCCTTGAATATCGGCGCCGATGAAGCCCATGAAAAGTTCGGCTTTTTGTTGGAAGCACTACAATATGGCGCGCCACCTCATGGAGGCATCGCGTTCGGCCTGGATCGCGTCGTTACCATGATGGCGGGCGCCGAGTCAATCCGCGATGTCATTGCCTTTCCCAAGACTCAGCGCGCCCAATGCCTGCTGACCCATGCGCCCAGTGCGGTGAGTGAAAAGCAGTTGCGGGAATTGCATATCAAGTTACGGCACGTGGAAACGCCAAAACATTAATCCTGGAACCGCAGAACCGCGGCGATCCAGATACGAGCGGCGGTTTAGGATTATCCGCAAGCCGGACTAAGTTTTCGATCCCTGTGCCTATGCGGTGAAAATGTATAAGACCCCGGTTTCCGTTCTGGTAGTCATCCATACGCCCGATATGCGAATTCTGCTACTGGAGCGAGCCGATCATCCGGGGTATTGGCAGTCAGTGACGGGCAGCCAGAACCAAGGCGAAATACTTTCGCAAACTGCGGTACGGGAAGTCGCTGAGGAAACGGGACTGGATGCAGCCCGCTACCAACTGACGGACTATAATATTCAGAATGAATACGAAATTTTTGAGGAGTGGCGCTGGCGTTACGCGCCAGAGGTGATTCGCAACACAGAACATGTTTTTGGCTTGCTGTTGCCAAAGCCTGTTCCGGTTTCGGTAGGCGCAAGCGAGCATTTGAGTTTCGTCTGGCTGCCTTGGCAAGAAGCGGCGGAAAAGGTTTTTTCTCCCAGTAACGCAGAGGTGATACGGAACCTGGCCTCGGGTAGAAACGGAAGAAAGAGGTAGAGAAGAGGAAGGGGCGGAAACCGGAAGTCGGCAGAACCGATAGTCAGGATGTTGGTCTTATATGGTTGATCTGTTTTTGACAGCCGGACCGACAAATGGAGTGTAGCCATGCAAGCGGAAGCCATTGCGTTTGAACGTTTTGACACCTTGAATGATGATGACTGCGAGCAGCGCATCGTTGAGGCGAAAGCCGTGCTGGGAAAGCGTGCGGTAATCCTTGCACACCATTATCAGCGGGCTGATGTTTATAAACATGCCGATCTCACCGGCGATTCACTGAAACTTTCGCGTCTCGCCAGCGGAACGGATGCGGATTACCTGGTGTTTTGTGGCGTGCATTTTATGGCCGAGGTGGCGGATATTCTTTCGAAGCCGGAGCAGATCGCCATTCTGCCAGACCTTTCCGCCGGCTGCTCGATGGCGGATATGGCGAATCTTTCCAAAGTGGAACGCGCCTGGCACGAACTGGCAGAAGTGCTTGATCCCGACGAAATGATTACGCCGGCGACATATATTAATTCCGCCGCCGACCTGAAGGCTTTCTGTGGCGAACATGGGGGTATCGTCTGCACGTCTAGCAATGCTGTCAAGATTCTGCAATGGTCCTTTTCCCGTCGCGAAAAGGTGCTGTTTTTCCCGGACCAGCATCTTGGGCGCTGGAGCGGTCACCAGCTGGGAATTCCGCTGGACCAGATGCCGGTATGGGATTTTGATGAGCCGATGGGTGGACTTACTTCTGAACAAATCAGGAAAGCCAGGATTTTGTTATGGAAGGGACATTGTTCCGTACATCAGATGTTTCAGCCGCAGCACATACTGCGCTTTCGCAACCAGTATCCTGAGGGAAGGGTAATTTCCCACCCGGAATGTAGTTTTGAGGTATGCAAAAATTCAGATTATGTTGGGTCTACCGAGTACATCATTAATACTATCCGCGAAGCGGAAAAGGGAACTCGCTGGCTGGTCGGTACAGAGTTGAATCTGGTTGGCCGCATCGCCGAGGAGTTCAAACCCGAAGGAAAAATAGTGCAGTTCATGGCGCCGACAATATGCATGTGTTCCACCATGGCTCGCATTGATCCACAGCATCTGGCCTGGACGCTGGAAAACCTTGTAGCGGAAAAAGTGGTGAATCAGATCAAAGTGCCGATGGCCGAAGCGATACTTGCGAAGCTTGCATTGGAGCGGATGCTGGAGGCTTCATAATAATGAAGAAACGTCATTTTTCGATGGCTGATCGGAAACAGGCATTTTTATGCGATACGGATATAAGACTTCCGGGCAATCTGCCGAGCTAAGCCTGCCGTTCATCACATGCCCGATAAGCTGCATATCGCTACCTACAATATTCATAAGGGTTTTTCCCATTTCAAGCGACGCATGGTGGTGCACCAGTTGCGCGACCATTTGCGGGCTCTCGACGCGGATATCATCTTTCTACAGGAAGTGGTTGGTCAACATAAAGGGCATGCGGCCCAGTTTGAGAACTGGCCGCGCACTCCGCAGCATGAGTTTCTAGCCGATTCGGTTTGGACTGATTTTGCCTACGGAAAAAACGCGGTATACGATGAAGGGCATCACGGCAATGCGATTCTGAGCCGCTATCCCATCACGCGTTGGGACAACATAGATGTTTCCGCGCATCGTTTCGAGAGCCGTGGTCTGCTCCATTGCGAAATCAGCATTCCCAATTGGCCAGAAAATCTTCACTGCGTATGTGTTCATCTGGGGTTGTTCAAGCGCGGTCGATCGCAGCAATTGCAGGCATTGGAACAGCACATTGAGCAGTTGGTCCCGCCGCAGGCACCACTGGTCATCGCCGGGGATTTTAACGATTGGCGTGAGATGGCAAGCCGAATTCTGGTTGAACGGCTTAACCTTATCGAAGCCTTCGAGCTGACAGGGGGGAGGGCCGCGCGCAGCTATCCCTCCTTATTGCCGTTGTTCCGGCTTGATCGCATCTATGTGCGTGGCTTTCACGTGGTAAAGGCGCAGGTGCATCAGGGCCACCCCTGGTCCAAAATTTCCGATCATGCGGTGCTGTCGGCGAGGATGATCCGTAGATGACGGCACCGGACATCCGTAGCCAGATTGGTTCCGCTGTTGCCTTGCTGAGGGCAGGCGGGACAGTGGCCTTTCCCACGGAAACGGTTTACGGACTTGGGGCGGATGTCTCTAATTCTTCCGCAGTGCAACGCATATTCGAAATCAAAAAGCGGCCTGCGGATCATCCACTGATTGTCCATTTCGCCCATGCATCCCGGTTGCACCGCTGGGCACGGGAAGTGCCGGAGCAGGCTTGGCAATTGGCCGAGCATTTCTGGCCAGGACCGCTGACATTGATATTGCCGCGCAGCCACCACATACCGAAAAATGTAACAGGCGGCCAGGATACGGTTGGGCTTCGGGTACCTGATCATCCGGTCGCGCTCGCCTTGCTGACCACCTTGGGAACTGAGGCAGCCCTTGCCGCCCCTTCGGCTAACCGGTTCGGGCGTATTAGTCCCACAACGGCAGCCCATGTACATGAGGAACTGGGCCAAACAGTCGACATGATTCTGGATGGGGGTGCATGCAGGATCGGTTTGGAAAGCACAATTGTCGGTTTTAGCGGTCAGACTGCCATCGTATTGCGGCCCGGCGGTATTCCGATGGAAGCGTTGGCAGAGGTGCTGAGTGGAAAAGTGGCTCTATCCGAAAGAGAGGACCTCACTTTGCGCGTGCCGGGTGCTCTGGCTTCCCATTACGCGCCAGTAACGCCACTGGAGCTTTGCCCGTCGGAATCTTTATGGCGGCGTGCTCTCGAATTGGAGAGCAAAGGATTGCGCGTGGTAATAATGGAGTGGTCAGCCGGTAGCTCGTGCCGTCCGGAAAGTAAAAATATTCTCAGTTTTTCCATGCCTCGAGAACCCGCAGTCTACGGCAGCAAGCTATATGCGACTTTGCGCCGATTCGATCATGAGCGATTCGATCGCCTGTTGGTAGAAATGCCTCCCGATCACCCTTCCTGGATGGCGGTTGTGGACCGTTTGCAACGCGCGAGTTGCGTCCCGGCCTTTAAGGCTCAAGCTGGAGATTGCGATCCATCGTCCGCGCATAGGAATATTGCAAATGAAGCCGTATAGAGATAGAGATAACCTAGTTCGGGCGGTGCTGTTCGACGTTGACGGGACACTCGCCGATACCGAGCGTGACGGTCATCGTCCCGCTTTCAATGCCGCGTTTGGAGAATTGGGCCTTGATTGGGAGTGGAACGTCGAGCTTTATGGAGAGTTGCTGGCGATTACCGGCGGCAAAGAACGCATTCGTCATTATATCGAGAAATATGCTTCTGCCGAGCTGGGCAGGAGCGAGCTGGGTCACTGGATTGCCGATTTGCATAAGGCCAAGACCAGGCATTATGTTGCTTTACTGCAACGCGGGAAGACTCCGTTGCGTCCGGGCGTGGCCCGCTTGATCCGTCAATTGCGCGATGCAAAAATTAAAATTGCCATTGCAACCACTACGACGCCGGAAAACGTAACTTCTTTATTAAAGTCGACGTTGGGAGAAGACTCTCCCGGCTGGTTCGACGTCATCGGCGCAGGCGACATTGTCCTTGGGAAAAAGCCCGAGCCGGATATTTATCACTGGGTGCTTGAGCAGCTTGGATTGCCGGCGGAGCAGTGCATTGCAGTGGAAGATTCGGAAAACGGACTGAGAGCAGCACTCGCCGCGGGGCTCGACACCGTGGTGACAGTCAACGGTTACACGCGGCGGCAAGATTTTACGGGGGCGGCGGCGGTGTTATCGGATCTGGGTGAACCCACGCAACCATTTACTGTATTCGGGGGAACTGTACATGGCAGTGAATGGGTGGATGCGGAACTGCTAATGAAATTGAAAGCTTAGAAGAGATCTATCAAATAGAGCTATCGAACAAAACAGCCAAGGTATTCATTGTATTAGTTTCTCAATCGAAATAGGATTTGTCATCTGGAAGAGGTAGTATTGGCCGTTGTCTATATGATAATTCCTGACATGAAAAATGCTTAATCCCCGCGCCACCGGCTATTCCCGTCGCATCCTATACTTCTTCGAAGGGGTAGGGCTCATCGTCATCGCACTGGCCACGATATATGCGGGTTATCAAGAAACCATGCTGATGATTAACAACGCTAGGGTCACGCTGGCGGACTTGTTGCTGATGTTTCTTTATCTGGAAATCCTAACCATGGTGGGACTGTATTTCGAATCGGGCAAACTGCCGGTACGATTTCCGCTTTATATCGCGATGGTGGCGATGGCGCGTTATGTGATTGTGGACATTAAGGAGATGGACAACATCCGTTTGTTGGGCGTCTCTGCTTCCATTGTATTTGTTGCGGTGGCGGTGCTGGTTATACGCTACGGGCATGTGCGCTACCCCTACCTTGAAGATCTGGAGGATTTGGTGGATTCCACAAAAGAAACTAATAAACTCCGCGACTAATCCCGATAAGGAACGGGAAAGCGTCCCCCCTAAATTTGAAGCTCTAAGTAAAACCCGCTTACGATTCATCTGCGAATTTATTTGTCGTCTCATTGCCAGCCAAGGGTGCGAGAAATTTTATATGCCGTACGCATTTGATATCAGCGCTAAAATTTCTTAAGTAAGGCGTTATCATGATGAGATTCGGATTTGTAGAGGTGGCTGAATGAAAAAACCCCTAGTTGGCGTCATCATGGGTAGCCGCAGCGATTGGGAGATAATGAAACATACGGCTGGTATATTAAAGGACTTTAATGTGCCTTACGAAGCCGAAGTGATTTCTGCGCATCGCACGCCGGACCGCATGTTTGAGTACGCTGAAACCGCAATCAAACGGGGGCTCAAATGCATCATCGCCGGTGCGGGCGGCGCGGCCCATCTTCCCGGGATGGTTGCCGCCAAAACCGTTTTACCGGTACTGGGTGTGCCAATTACGTCCAAACAGCTCCAAGGCCTTGATTCGCTACTTTCCATTGTACAAATGCCAAGGGGAATTCCTGTCGCCACCTTCGCCATAGGCGAGGCAGGTGCGTCCAATGCAGGCTTGTTCGCAGTTGCGTTGTTAGCGGTAGAAGATATAGAGCTTGCCAGGCTTCTTGCAAAATTTCGCAACTCCCAGGCAGCAACAGTTGCAGCGTCGGCATTGTCTGAATTATGAGCATCATGCCGGGAGCAATGCTGGGGCTCCTCGGCGGCGGCCAACTCGGGCGCATGTTCACCATGGCAGCGCAAAGCATGGGCTACCGTGTCACCGTACTCGACCCGGCGGAGGACGGCCCATCAAGTAGCATAGCTGACCGGCATTTGCGTGCCGATTACCTCGATAGCGATGCATTGCATGAGCTTGGGTCCGCTTGCGCGGGGGTCACCACGGAATTCGAGAACGTGCCGGCGGAGTCTCTCAGGATCCTGGCCGAACGCTGCGTGGTCAGTCCCGCCGCAAATAGCGTAATGATTGCGCAGAATCGCATTCTGGAGAAGAAATTTCTCGCGGATAACGGCTTCGGGATAGCGCCATATGCCGTCATTCAGAATTCACGCAATTCGCATAACCCGGATGCAGTATTACCGCAGACGTACCCAGAGCTGTTTCCCGGCTTATTTCCCGCCATTCTCAAAGTGAGCCGCTTTGGTTACGACGGGAAGGGACAGGTACGGGTAAATAACGCAGCAGAACTTGACAGCGCATTCGCTGGTATGAATCGGGAGCCATGCGTGCTGGAACAATTATTGCCATTGGAGAGCGAAATTTCGGTCGTCGTTGCGCGCGGATTTGACGGCGAGATGGTCACATTTCCCGTATCTGAGAATCAGCATCGCCACGGCATCCTTGATGTCAGCATTATTCCTGCCAGAGTATCACGGGCAGTGATCGAGAGCGCGCGTGAAATTGCGATTCAAATAGCCGAAAAGCTCGATCACTGTGGCGTATTATGCGTGGAGCTTTTTGTGCTGACCGGTGGGCGGCTGCTGGTAAACGAAATCGCGCCCCGCCCTCACAATAGCGGGCACTACACCATTGATGCCTGCGTGACCTCCCAATTCGAACAACAGGTGCGAGTCCTTTGCGGCATGCCGCTTGGCAGTACCGCCATGCATGGCGCGGCGGTAATGGTAAATTTATTGGGCGACCTATGGCAGCAGGGAGAGCCGAATTGGGAACAGGTGTTGCGGCATCCTTTTGTCAAATTGCACTTATACGGCAAGTTCACCGCCCGGCCCGGGCGAAAAATGGGACACCATACCGTGCTCGCCGATACAACTGAAGGCGCGTTGCAGCTTGCGCTGGACATCAAGCAGTCCTTAACATGCCATCATGCTGCTGCTAAAAGTGCATAAGCGGCACCGGAAATCATGACTGATCAAATCCCGCTGTTTGAAACAACGATACAAAGTCTGCCTCTCCTGCATCGCGGTAAAGTGCGAGACATTTATGCGGTGGATGAAGACAAATTATTAATTGTCCAGACTGACCGGCTTTCCGCATTCGACGTAATCTTGCCTACGCCAGTGCCGGAAAAGGGCATATTGCTGACCGCATTATCCAGTTTCTGGTTCGAAAAACTCGGCCATATTATTCCCAATCAACTCACCGGCATTGCACCCGAAGCGGTAGTAGCAGAGGCCGAGCGCGAACAAGTCGCCGGTCGTGCATTTGTGGTAAAGCGATTAAAGCCGCTGCCGATAGAAGCCGTCGTGCGCGGCTATGTCGTAGGGTCCGGATGGAAGGATTATAAAAAGACCGGCGCGATCTGCGGCATCACGCTTCCCGCCGGATTACAGGAAGCCGCCAAGTTGCCGGCCGGAGCGATTTTCACGCCCTCAACCAAAGCTGCGGCGGGTGCCCATGACGAAAACATTTCCTTTGCCGAAACAGAAGAATTGCTTGGCCCGGGGCTCGCTGAGCAAGTACGGAATAAGGCCATTGCCCTTTACACCGAGGCGGCGGACTACGCTCTGACGAAAGGCATTATTATCGCCGACACCAAGTTCGAATTCGGTCAGGATAACGCCGGCAAGCTTTATCTCATAGACGAGGCGCTTACTCCCGATTCATCGCGTTTCTGGCCAGTTGATCAGTATGTGCCAGGACGAAATCCGCCCAGCTATGACAAACAGTTCGTGCGCGACTGGCTGGAAACCCAGCGTTGGAATAAGCAAGCGCCCGCTCCAGCGTTGCCTCCCGATGTTCTCGCCAAGACTACGGAGAAATATGAGGAAGCCCTGCGGCTCTTGGCGGCTTAGCGACTAAGCGCCCCGCTTCGCTTATTGGCGGCCTTTACTACTTCTCATACTGGTTGTTGCATCATGCGGATATAAAAATAAGGTGACGCACCGCCAAAAAGACCGGGGTGCTGGACAAACGGGGCCGCCGGTCATTTGCCGCAAGCCGGGACAATTTATTGTTCTTTTAAAAAAGTCCGACCAGCATTTTGGTTCCCAGCAAATAAAGCAGAACCACAAAAATTTTCCTGAGCGTGGCAGTCTGCACGGCATGAGTAGTTTTCGCGCCCAAGGGCGCGGTTAGTATACTGGCCAGCACTACCCAACCTAATGCAGGCAGGTAGACATACCCCAGACTGTATGCTGGCAACGGTTGAGATTGCGCTAAGCCATTGACAATATAGCCGATTGCCCCTGCCACAGCGATGGGAAAGCCTACCGCGGCGGCAGTGCCGATAGCATGCTGCAACCTGACGTTGCAAATGGAAAGAAACGGAACCGTCAGCAATCCTCCTCCAATTGCGACAAAGCTGGAAACCGCTCCAATTACGCTACCCGCCCCGAACATCCCCACCTTGCCGGGGAGCTTGCGGCTGGGCTTGGGTTTGATTTTCAGCAGCATCTGAGTCGCAGCATAATAAATGAACGCAACAAAAATAATGCTTAGAAATTCGCTGGAAAGCGTGCTCACCAGCGTTGCGCCCCCCAATGTGCCAACGATAATTCCCGGAGTAATAGTTTTTACGACTTGCCAGTTCACTGCGCCGTGGACGTGATGCGTACGCAGGCTGGAAGCGGAAGTAAATATGATAGCTGCCATGGTGGTGCCGAGAGCGAGATGCAAGATACGGTCAGGAGGAAAATGCTGGGCGCTGAAAATGAAAGCAAGCACCGGTACCATGATGAGCCCGCCGCCGATTCCCAGCAGTCCGGCAAAGAAGCCGACAACTACACCCAACAGTAGATAAACCAGCCACCATTCCACGTCAGGTTTTTCTGTAATTGATGTAATCGATATCAGGTTTCAGTATTTCCGGGGAACAGCCTAGATCATAGGAAATACCGGAAACCGTCCGCAAGCACGTCACTATAGGATTCTCATAATGAAATTCCACTCTGCCGGGTCCACCGGCGTAACAGACAATCGGCTGCCCTTTTGAAGAATGCGCATGTTGGCCAACTCGGGATAGTCTCGCAGTTCCCTGATGCCGACAAGCCGGGTTTTTTTTACAAACCGCACATCCACGTTGAACCAGCGCGGATTCTCCGGGGTAGCCTTCGGGTCGAAATATTTACTGCCGGGATCGAACTGCGTGGCGTCGGGATAGGCGAGTTTGCTAACCTCGGCAATGCCGGCAATCGCCGGTTG
>JALYOY010000080.1 GCA_030856655.1 Pseudomonadota bacterium
GGCTTCGGCACCGCAGGCCATCGAACTGATCACGCCGAGGCATCCGCGCGGACCACATTCGCTCATCTGGGCCTCAAGCGATCCGCGCAACAATCGCTCGGCAACCCCACGCGCAGTCGGCGCATCGATCGCCTCGGAAACATGGGCGAGCTTTTCGCGCTCGTACAGGTCCAGCGCCTTGCGGAACAACGCTTCCTTGTTACCGAAGGCGGCATAGAGGCTGGGACGCGTAATCCCCATTGCCTCGGTAAGTTCGGTCAGCGAAGCACCTTCATAGCCCCGCGTCCAAAACACGCGCAGCGCCGCGATCAACGCTTCGTCTACGTCAAATTCGCGGGGGCGACCCTTGACTGCCTGGCATACCCTCAATTCCATAATGACCGGTATATAATGTAAGGCGCGGCAAATCCAGCGAAAAACGCGCGCGTGGAGTTTCGGAAGAGACTGGGTTTTAGCTCGATCCGGTGCTAACGGATCCGGAGTTGGCGGTGCTGCCAGTCTAATCGCAACTCGTCTCCGATCGATGCCCCCCGTGTTTCCATCAAGCCCTGGACGTTCACTCGCACGCGCGGCTATTCGCCGCTTAACTTGATTGATCAGCGTCACACGGACGGTATTT
The DNA here is from genome assembly GCA_030856655.1 of Pseudomonadota bacterium. Classification (GTDB taxonomy): domain Bacteria; phylum Pseudomonadota; class Gammaproteobacteria; order Burkholderiales; family Nitrosomonadaceae; genus Nitrosospira. Next base: position 620 of record JALYOY010000080.1, read on the forward strand.
TTGCAAACTGAAGCAGGCAGTTTGACATACCGTATTGTTACGGGGGTTAAGCTGTGCAAAGGCAATTCTGTCGATGCTATGCGTGGGGCTAGCGTCGGCAGTGAGTGGAACGCTATGGCGGCAGACGACCTTCGCGGCTTGGCCGCGCATTTCCGAACGATGGCGCTTGGCGCGCCGCACCTCTGCGACAGCATGGATTTGTACAAGTTGGCAACTGAGTATGAAAGCGCCGCTGCGTCGCTGGAGGCAACGGGGGCTTGCCTGCCCCAATCCATATTGCTTCCCGTCTAGGCCTACCGGTGCGCGCCCAGATTTATCAAAGAGGTAACGGTTGCTACCAACTGGCGCAGGCTTGCGCGGGTTTTAGTTAGGACCGCACTCACTTCGCGCGCCGAGTCCGCTGCAACGTCATTGGCCGTGAATATAACAACGGGAATGGGGGGCTCGAACAGACGACGGAGGTCGGGCAACAGCTCGAGGCCGTTTTCCTGCCCCAGCTTCAGGTCGAGGATCACAAGCTGATAACGTTCCTTGGCGATCGCCGCGCGCGCCTGCTCGAGCGTCGCCACCCCTACCGTATGAATTTCCGTACCCAATGCACCTGCAACCAGTTCGCGAAGATCCTCATCATCTTCCACATGCAGGATCCTGGTCTCGCCGGAGTCGTCTATCCCGCTCCCCCCTTCGATAGCGCCAGCTTGCGCGGATTTTTGATCGGTGGACGTCGCCAGCCAATTTAGCACCGAAGTTAGCGAAGATGCGTTCGACTGCCCCGCCGCGCCGACAGATAGGGCGATGATCGGCGTGCCTGAGCTTATCGGATTATTTCGGACCGAAGCGATTATCTCTAGCCGGCATTGATCTGTGAGGCCAAGGTCCAGAATTACGGCTGAGAAGCGGCGTGCGCTCACTAGCTCAACTAGTTTCTCCGGCGTCTCAGCAACCGCTACACGTGCGCGCAGCGCAGGCGGTATGCTCAGAGGAGGGTCCCTGCGGGAGCTGACGCACACGAGTACCTCGTCAGTCAGCAGATTTGATTCCTCGGACGCCGGGGGGAGATCAAAATAGAAGGTTGCGCCTTGATCCGGCTCGCTCTCGAAACCGACCGTTCCGTCCATCCGAGTGACAATTTCTTTGACTATGTTCAAACCAAGCCCTGTGCCGCCGCGTTCCCGGGTCGATGAGCCATCGGCCTGCGCGAAGCGGGAAAATATCCGATCCTTAAATACTTCCGGAATGCCTTCGCCATCATTTGAAACGGAAACCCGCCAATTGCCGGCGATCTTGCATATTTCGACCATCACGCTGCCTGCCGGCGGCGAAAACTTTATCGCGTTTGACAGAAGGTTGGACATCACCTGCATCAAGCGGTCTGGATCCGCCCCAACAATTGCGTCGCTACGGCTGCCCCGGAGCAGTAGCTCGATGCCAAATTTCGCAGCAAAGCCGCTCGTAGCATCTATGCTTTTCTGCACTAGCTCCTCTAGTGGGACTTGTACTAACGTGAAGGGCATCTTTCCGGACTCGATTTTCTCGATATCCAGGATGTCGTTGATGAGCCGGACGAGGCGTTCGCTATTTTCATGCGCGATCTTGATCAACTTGGCTGCGGTGGGGGAAAGCGCGCCCCCGGCTCCCGCGGCTAGCAATCCCAGCGAGCCGGCGATCGAAGTCAACGGTGTTCGAAGCTCGTGGCTCACGGTCGCCACAAACTCCGATTTCATTTCTTCGATCCGATTGCTCTCAGTGATATCTCTGACGATCGCAACGAAATGAGTGCCGTCCGAAAGCTCCATTGGCGTGACCGCGACGTCGCACAAAAGAGTCGTCCCATCGACCCTCTTCCCACCAAATTTATACGCAGACGTGTCACCTCCCCGGCTGCGCACATAATTCAAGAATGAGCCAATTTGCTCAGTGGTGGGCGTATCCTCATACAGGAGGCCGATGGTCTGACCGTGCAATTGATCTTCGGCATATCCGAACATCCGCTCGATCGCCGGATTAACGCCGTCGATCAGCCCGCGTGGACTAAGCGCTATAATGCCGTCCTTGGCGTTGTTGAGAATCATCCGATATCGTTCGGCTACGTCAGCAGGGGAAGACGCTTCGATGGCCTCATGGTGGCCGGTCGGACCCGCCGGCAGCGGAGGATCAATGTCCTTTGGCATTGAATACCCATGACTAATAAATCCCTGCGGAGCAACCTGCTGCGCCCCTGCAAGAGTTTCCTAGAGGCCTTGGCAAACAGTTCCTTGCAGGATTGGGGATAGTAATTGCCAAAGTATCCATGCACGCCGGCCGATGCCCTGCGCAACTGATCGAACACCGACTTGACCGTTTAATAGGCAGGTGGCGGTACGCCCCCGTCCCTACGCCGGCACATAGCTGAGCTTGGGGACGGGGTGCTGGAAGGGAAGTCAGGCCTCCTTCGCGCCGATGTTGACGCAGGCCTCGGCTAGCTTCGTCATATATTCGTCGCCGCCGTAGATTTCCTTGGTGGCTTGCTTCAACTGCTTCTGATCATCCTTGAGGCCCAAGGTGCCCGCGAAAGACGCCGCGGTACCAAAGCCCGCAATGCCATAATGTGTCATGCGCTGATACTGGGTGATGATCACGGCATCGAGCGCCGCGCCCTTATCGGGTCCTTCTTCGATGACGTGCTTGGTAGCCTCGGCCACGAGGCCTTCCATACC
>JALYOY010000143.1 GCA_030856655.1 Pseudomonadota bacterium
ACCTATCACTATGACGTCTTTTTTAATTTCACGTAACCTGATCTGGTAGCGGACTCACCAAAATGGGAAGATTAGTGCAAACGAACCCTTGTGGATCATCGTGCCGAATTGACAAGTGAATGAGAAATAAGCAGTCAACTGCCGGATTTAGGTTTGACGCTTGCGAAGGGCACACATAGCTAACCACATTACATAAACGCCTTGCGCCACACGCTGGCGAGCCATGGCTGCTGTTCGCAGGGCAACCCATCCGGCCGGTAATAATGGGTAATTTCGACAAACTCCGCGGTGGTCATATAGTCTCGCCACGTTTCGATATCATGATACGCGCCATAACGCCCGTGGTTCCAGCCTTCTTCGTTATTCCCGCGCGGGTTGGAACTAAACAGCACACCATCGGGTTTCAGCGCCGTACACAACTCTTCCAGTACACGCGGCAGCTCACAGCCGGGAATATGAAACAATGAAGCATTAGCGAATATGCCGTCAAAGTAGCTGTCTGGCAGATCGAGTCTGAGAAAATCCTGGTGCCACACTTCGCAGCCGCTATAAGCGCGGGCCATTTCAACGAATCGGGCGGCACCATCCAGCCCGACTGCGATATGACCGAGTTCGGTAAAAACCTTGAGGTCACGGCCCGGGCCGCAGCCGAAATCCAGTATAGTGTAAGGAGGTTCGCCCTTGATATGTTGCAGAAATGCCGCGATATTCTGCCGGACGTCGTGGTCGCGGGTACCCTCCCAGAAGTCCTGGGCCCGCTCATTGTAGTGAGCCAGCGTAAGAGAAGAAACTTTCCTAAGGTCCGGCGGATCGCATTTCATGCGATGTCTATTGCATCATTCGCGCAGCGCGCCCAACAGCGCGCCCTGCGCCTGTAAATTGCGCATAACCGATAGCCCCCCCTGGATCACGACTTCGGACGACGGATGATGACTTTCTGCCGCAACGATTTCAAGCGCCGCTTGACCCGTGCATTCAGTGAACTCCAGCAGATTTATCAGGCGCGAAGTAAACGCGTTGATTTCAGTAAATCGTATCTGATCGCTGGTATCGCGGAATACCAGTAAATATGTTTCTGCTGACTTGGCTCGAACACGCGGACCAATACGATGTACGGGCCAGCTATAACATAGATTAGCGAGTACCGGGTTCAGAACCGGGCGCTGTTCCAGCAGACTTCCTTCGGGATCAATCCCATTCCAATCCGGCGCGTGGGTTGAAATAGAAAGTACCAGCTCTATCCATTCATAATGAGCGAGTTCCAGCATGAATTCGGGATAATCTGGTGCGAATGTTCTGTTGCTTTGCAGGAACTGAATAAACTCATCGGGTATTTGACGAAAAAAAGGTGAGCGGCTGCGATGCGCAGCAAGGAAAACATTCACCAGCCTTGCCCATCGGCGCGCCCCCAGGATTTTCCTGAGTACGGGAAAACAGGCCAGGAGGAAACTCTCGACGTTAGTGTAAACCAGCCTGCGATATATTCGCATACGCTGTGCTTCAATGCCACGAGGGCAGGGGTTCGCCTTCGCGTCGCGGATATGCGCCGTGAAGGCATACTGGAAACGCTGAAATTCAGGAAGCGGCGCGGACATCGCTCGCATCGACATGCTCGGCCTGAATCAAGCCGATGCGTTCGACTTCACGCACGAGTTCATTAAGAGGAGGGATATTGAAGTCTCGCTCCAGCAGTGTAGGCGCTACGCCATGAATGCGGTAGGCTTGATCGAGCAACGACCATACCGGATCGATTACATCCGCGCCATGAGTATCGATAATCAGGTTCTCTGTTTCATTGGAGTGCCCTGCCATATGCATGTAGACAATGCGTTCGGTTGGCATGGAGCGGATGAATTCGATGGGGTCATAGGCATGGTTCATGCTGTTGACATACACGTTATTCACGTCGAGATGCAGATCGCAATCGGCCTCAGTCAGCACGGCACGGATAAAGTCCGATTCGCTCATTTCATTAATCGGCGGTTGCAAGTAAAACGAGGCATTTTCCAGAGCGATGCGCCGCTCCAGAATATTTTGAGTGCGGCGGACACGCGCGGCAACGTATTTCACGGCTTCTTCAGTAAAGGGTATCGGAAGCAAATCATATAAATGTCCGTCGTCTGAGCAGTATGAAAGATGTTCGGTGTAGAAAAGAATTTGATGCTGATCCAGGAACTGCCGGATCTCATGCAGCAATACTTCATCTAGGGGCGCCGGACTACCGATCGAGAGTGATAAACCATGACAGACAAAGGGGTAGCGCTCGGTGAAGCTACGCAAATCGCGCCCTGCCATGCCGCCAAGGTCAATCCAGTTCTCCGGCGCGATTTCAAAAAAATCGATGGCGGCGGGCACATGGGCTTTCAGCGCGGGAATCAATTCGCGTCGAAAGCTCAGCCCCGCGCTGGCACGACGCAGGGGACTCATAATAGGTCGGAATTACTGTTTCATCCCGCCGTGCGGAGCTGTACCGGGCTTCGCTCCGCCGCCGCCATATTTATCGGCCTCAGGTTGATCCACCAGACCATCTTTGTTGCTATCTATCCTATCGAATATGGCCTCGTGATGTTTGAGAAATTCTTGCTTGCTGACCTTGCCATCCTTATTGGCATCAACCATGGACATCCCGCAGCGACCTTCGCCAGATTTTGCCCCACCATACTTATTCGGGTCCACCTTGTCAGCATAGGCAAGCATGTAGCCCTTTCCCAGGGACTGCACGGTAAAAGGACTGTCGGCCGCGGAGGTCGCCGGTACAGCAGTAAGAGTAGCGGCAAAGGCCGAACCCACGGCCATGGAAATAATTGATTTCTTGCTGCGCATCGTATTTCCTCCTAAATTTTGGACAAAATATTATGTCACAATTTTCTGAAAATGGGAGCGCCATTCCATACGCTGGTTTCGGTTCTGCGCCGGGAATTGTCCCCTGCCTGGACAAGGCACCGGGATGCCATGATAACTAGCGCAGAATAATTATTTTTACTTATCATGCCTATTCTCTCTGAAACATCCGCACGAATTGAGGTAATTATTTTCCTTTCAGGGGGTGCCCAAGCAATCGAATTTCTGTAAGAATTCGTGCTGCCGTATAAAAGGTGAGAGGAAGATGAGAAGGAGGTGAACACTGAGAGGTGAGGGATGATTTTCAAACACGACAAGAACTTTCAATGCATTCGCCCTTCGATCTCAGTCATATTGCCTGAACTTATTTTTGTTTCTCCTTCAGGTTCTTATCAAGGTAGAATCGGCTTTTTACCGTGCGACACCCCGGCGAACCTAAGACCTACTTACTGTATAATAATTTTTTTAAAAAGCATCTTCACACGTATCCAGAAATATAAGGAATACTAAAAATGCCGCAAGAACTGCGTAAACAAGCCACTCCTTACAAACTGAAGAAAGGGGAAGGCTACATGAGTTCCAAGCAGCTTATGCATTTCCGCAGCATACTGGAAGGCATTAAGGCTGAGTTGGGACAGGATATAGATCGCACGGTACATACCATGCAGGATGAAGCGACGATCTTCGCCGATCCTAACGATCGCGCCAGTCAGGAGTCGGATATGGCGCTGGAGCTGCGTAATCGTGACCGCGAGCGCAAGTTAATCAAGAAAATTGACGAAACCATCGCTAAAATAGACACCGGCGACTATGGTTATTGCGATAGTTGCGGAATTGAAATTGGCTTGAAACGCCTTGAAGCCCGCCCTACTGCCACTCTTTGCATAGACTGCAAGACGCTGGACGAGATAAGGGAAAAGCAGGTAGCGAAATAAATCTTTTTGGTTAACGGAATTTTTCTGTTGTGATAAGACAAAAGCCCCATCTTGCAACCGGGGCTTTTTTCTATGCAAACCGTCTTTTAATTTTTACAATCTCGAAACATCGTCAGCTACCGGTCATGAAGCCGCGTTGTCGGCATTCTCTACGGCAACTGCTTTCATGCTAAGACGCAGCCGTCCCTTATCATCGGCTTCCAAAACTTTGACACGTACTGCCTGACCTTCTTTAAGATGATCGGCAACGCTGTTGACACGCTCGTTGGCAATTTGCGAGATATGCAATAAACCATCCTTGCCTGGCAGAACGCTGACGATCGCACCGAAATCCAAAAGCTTCAATACGGTCCCGTCGTATATTCTGCCCACCTCTACCTCGGCGGTAATGGCTTCGATACGTTTTCTTGCCACTTCGCCACCTTCGGCGTTGATACAGGCTATCATTACGGTGCCGTCGTCAGCAATATCAATGGTAGTGCCGGTTTCTTCAGTCAGCGCGCGGATCACGGCGCCACCCTTGCCGATTACGTCACGGATTTTCTCGGGGTTGATTTTTATTTTTATAATACGCGGAGCGTGTTCGGAGATATCCTCCCGCGTTGAAGGCAGCGCCTGTTTCATAGTTTGAAGAATGTGCAGGCGCCCTTCCTTAGCCTGTATCAGGGCGGCATGCAGGATGTCTTTGGTGATGCCTTGAATCTTGATATCCATTTGCAGTGCGGTGATGCCCTTCTCAGTGCCAGCCACTTTGAAATCCATATCGCCCAGGTGATCTTCATCGCCGAGAATATCAGTCAGCACGGCAAACCGATTACCCTCTTTGATCAATCCCATGGCAATACCCGCGACGTGCGCTTTCAACGGCACGCCCGCATCCATTAAGGCAAGGCAACCGCCGCAAACGGATGCCATGGAACTAGAGCCATTCGATTCGGTAATCTCAGACACAACTCGCAACGAATAACCAAACTCTTCGGGGGAAGGCAGCACGGCAATCAAAGCTCGCTTGGCAAGACGTCCGTGACCGATTTCGCGCCGCTTGGGCGTGCCCACACGGCCTGTTTCGCCAGTAGCATAGGGAGGCATGTTGTAGTGGAGCATGAAGCGTTCTGAGTAATCTCCTTGCAGCGCATCAATTTTTTGTTCGTCCCGCCCCGTGCCCAAGGTAGCAATGACCAGCGCCTGGGTTTCCCCGCGGGTAAACAGCGCAGAGCCGTGAGTGCGCGGTAACAAGCCGTTGCGGATTGTAATTGGGCGCACAGTGCGAGTGTCACGCCCGTCTATACGAGGCTCGCCATCGAGAATCTGAGAGCGTACGATTTTTGACTCGAGAGCAAAGCAAGCCTCTTTTACAGCTTGCCCATCCGGGCCATCCTCTGTACCGACTCCGACGCCGGCAAAAACTTTTGTCCAGATATTATCTATGGTCTCGGATCGCGCTTGCTTTTGCCTCAGCTGGAATGCAGCGCGCAAATCCGTTTCCGCTAAATCAGCGATTTCTTTCGCCAGGGCGGCATCCCTTGGGGCCGGTACCCAGTCCCATGCGGTGACGCCCGCGTCATCGGCTAGTTCATTAATGGCATTGATCACGACCTGCATTTGCTGATGCCCGTACATGACCGCGCCTAGCATTATATCTTCGGATAATTCCAATGCTTCGGATTCAACCATCAGCACAGCTTGCTGCGTGCCTGCCACCACCAGATTCAACTGGGTTTGCTTCAGTTCGGTAGTGGTGGGATTCAAGACATATTCATCGTTGATGTAGCCGACCCGGGCGGCACCAACAGGACCATCGAAAGGGATGCCTGAAAGCACCAGCGCGGCAGAGGCGCCTACAAGCGCGGGAATGTCCGCATCCACTTCGTTATCAGAGGACAGAACAGTCGCCACGATCTGGACTTCATTGTAAAAACTTTCAGGAAATAATGGACGGATGGGACGGTCGATCAGGCGGGAAGTAAGAATTTCTTTTTCGGAGGGACGACCTTCACGCTTAAAAAAACTGCCGGGTATTCTACCGGCCGCGTAGCTTCTTTCCTGATAATCCACCGTCAAAGGAAAAAAATCCTGACCCTGCTTGGCATTTTTTGCACCTACCACAGTCACCAGAACCACGGTATCGTCCATGGTAACCATTACCGCTCCGTGCGCTTGCCTTGCTATCTCCCCGGTTTCCAGCGTTAATCGATGACGCCCGTAGGCAATACTTTTCTTGATTGATTTCAATTAACTACCCTTTTTCAAAAAATCATTTCCGTCTACTTGCGGTCAGCCGATTTCAGCGCAAAATTTGTAATAACACCAACTGGGAGGGACGAGCAATTTTCATGCATCCCGTAGGTCTCCTCAGCAGAGATCGATTTTATTTGCGTAAACCAAGACGCCCGATCAACGTACGATAACTATCGGCGCTGCTGCGCTTAAGATAATCAAGCAGCTTGCGGCGACGGCTTACCATGCGCAATAAACCGCGGCGGGAATGATGATCCTTGACGTGCGCTTTGAAATGGTTAGCCAGATCATTGATACGAGTGGTCAGTAATGCCACTTGCACTTCGGGAGAACCTGTATCTCCCGCCGCTCTCTGATAGTCGCGCACTACCTGCGCTTTTTGATCGGTTGTGATTGGCATGCATACTCTCCATTAAATGCCTGATGCGAAAGGCCGTTATTTTACTCTTTAACCTGGCGAATTCTCAAGTAATATGATGATTTTATTTTCCAG
>JALYOY010000155.1 GCA_030856655.1 Pseudomonadota bacterium
GTGCACGGTTGATGCTGGACTTGAAATGCAGATTGCCCAGCCCACCTGCACCGCCCTTGGCCAGCAGTACTTTTTGCTCATGTTGCTCCAGATCCGCGACGACCTCTCCCGTGGCGGCGTTGGTAATAACTGTGCCCACCGGCATGCGCAACACAATGTCGCCTGCTCCCTTGCCGTAACAATCGGAGCCGCGACCGTTTTCTCCCTTTTTGGCGCGATGCAGGCGGGCAAAGCGATAATCGACCAGAGTATTGATGTTGCGGTCGGCGATGGCATAAATACTGCCGCCACGTCCGCCGTCGCCCCCCGATGGGCCACCTTTTGGGATGAATTTTTCGCGTCGAAAACTGGCGGCGCCGTCGCCTCCCTTTCCGGCAATCACCTGGATAATTGCTTCGTCTATATATTTCATAGGATGCTTTTCCGTTCTGCGTTCTGATTATCACGCATAAAATATCATGCGCAAGCAAAAAAGCCCCATCATATTGACAGGGCTTTTTTGGCGGAGGCTAGTTGAAAGCTAGGCCGCGAGGATGCTCACTGTTTTGCGTTGTGCCGCGCCTTTTGTGCTGAAGTTTACCGTGCCGGTGATCTTGGCAAACAGGGTATGATCCTTGCCCATGCCGACGTTGTCGCCAGCATGAACTCGCGTTCCGCGCTGACGAATAATGATGCTGCCGGCCGGAATTAATTCGCCGCCGTAGCTTTTTACACCCAGCCGCTTGGAATTCGAATCACGACCGTTTCTAGAACTGCCACCTGCTTTTTTATGTGCCATGGTAAACTCTCCTTATGCCGAAATGCCGGTGATCTGGATTTCGGTATAATTCTGCCGATGTCCTTGATGTTTCTGATAATGCTTGCGTCGCCGCATCTTGAAAATACGCACCTTGTCGTGCCTGCCCTGGTTCAGGACGGTCGCCTTGACCGAGGTGCCGCTTAACAGAGGCTTGCCCACCGAGATATTGTCGCCATCGGCGATCATCAGTACCTGATCAATCAGGAGTTCACTTCCGATATCCGCCGGTATCTGTTCTATTTTAAGTTTTAACCCGGCCTCAACGCGGTATTGTTTTCCGCCGGTTTTTATGATCGCATACATGTTGGACTCCATTTATTGCTCTCTTGGGAAAGCGTCCTGAAAAGAGTAATCGCGAATTATACATAGCCGCGTCCGTAAGGTCAAAGGCCTGTTGGAAATGAGTTTTGTGTCAAAATACCCGGCTGTCCCATTTGTCGAACTTGACACGTTGGCGGTGGCATTCCTACCATGGCACCTTTTTTGCAGGAACCTTTGTGTCAATTGAACGTATTAGAGGTCTTATCGCCCAGGACATGGATGCGGTGGACGCGGTTATCCGCGAAAAACTTTACTCCGATGTGGGGCTCATCCGGCAGGTAAGCGAATACATCATTAACAGCGGCGGTAAACGCTTGCGGCCCGCACTGGTGATTCTTGCTGCTGGCGCATTCGGCTATTCCGGAAAATATCATTTTAATCTCGCTGCGGTCGTGGAATTTATTCATACGGCGACGCTGTTGCACGACGATGTGGTGGATGCCTCGGAATTACGGCGCAGCAAGGCTACTGCCAATGCGTTGTTCGGTAATGCCGCCAGCGTACTGGTGGGGGATTTTCTATACTCCCGTGCATTTCAGATGATGGTGGAAGTGGACAATATGCGTGTCATGCGGGTATTGGCCGACGCCACCAATACAATTGCCGAAGGCGAGGTTTTGCAATTGCTTAATTGTCGCGATCCCAACGTCGATGAGGAAAACTACCTGCGTGTGATTCGTTATAAGACCGCCAAGCTATTCGAGGCAGCGACCCGGCTAGGCGCAATTCTTGGCGATGCCACGCCGGCGGAGGAAGAAGCAATGGCCGCGTATGGCATGCATCTCGGCACAGCGTTTCAGTTGACCGATGACATGCTTGATTATTCCGGAGATCACCAGGAAACCGGCAAGAATCTGGGCGATGATCTGGCCGAGGGCAAACCCACGCTGCCGCTAATTTATGCGATGAGAACAGGATCAAGCGAACAGGCCACAATCATACGCAATGCCATCGAGAAGGGCGGAGAGGGCGGTTTCGCTCCGGTTTTAGGAGTTATCCAGCAGACCGGAGCACTGGACTACGCCCGGCAGCGGGCGCAAGCCGAATCCGACACGGCCTCTACAACGATTTCATCGCTGCCGCCTTCCGATTATAAGGAATGTCTGTTACAACTGACGACTTTTGCGGTGGCGCGGAATTATTAGGTGCCTGTTTTCAGCACTCGGATTGTCGATCAAATTTACGGTCAACGAGCGCTTTTTGGAACAATATTGGATTTGCTCGGACACCCCTTCCTGCGTACAATTGCTGCCCACGCGCCCAGGGACATTCAAGCGGAGCGCTATAAGCAATATAAGTAATCGAGTTCATACAGTTCGGGGTGTAGCTCAGCCTGGTAGAGTACTGCGTTCGGGACGCAGGAGTCGGAGGTTCGAATCCTCTCACCCCGACCAATTTTGATGCGGTAACGGAGACTTATTGGGTAGACTACTATTCTTCGCTTTTATTGCCGTGCTCGTTTTCTGGGCAATACGCAGCTATCGGCGCGGATTAAAGAAGCGGCAGGAGGAGGCTAATAAAGAGACGCCGTCCATCGAAGGCGAGGATATGGTGCGCTGCACGCATTGCGGCGTGCATTTGCCGAAAAGCGAAAGCATTCTCTCCGAAGGCAAGTTTTTTTGTAGCGACGAGCATCGCCGCTTGCACTTGCAGCAGTAGATTTACCCCTTCCGAATTTCGGTGACTCAGGCGGCGTGGACTCAAACAGCATGTGGGCCAACCTGATACAAATTGACGAGACAGGTTGTCTGGACAATGTACGCTTTATTTCCTCACCCAATAGCGACGAGCGTCCCCCTGGGTGCGCGATAAATTTGCTGGTGATCCACAACATCAGTCTGCCGCCGGATGAGTTTGGCGGTGATGGGGTGATCGAGCTATTCACCAACAGGCTTGATCCCGAAGCGCATCCCTATTATCAGACTCTCCGCGACCTCAAGGTTTCTGCCCATTTTTTCATCCGCCGGGATGGCGAGGTCATCCAATTTGTTCCGTGCGAAAAGCGTGCATGGCACGCGGGAGTGTCCTGCTGGCGTGGTAAGGTCCGCTGCAACGATTTTTCAATCGGGGTGGAACTGGAGGGCAGCGATATCACACCCTTTACCGACATTCAATACCAGACGCTAGCAACGCTCACCCAGGCATTGCAAAAAGCCTATCCAATTACCGATATTGCCGGACATTCCGATATTGCGACGGGGCGCAAGAGTGACCCAGGACCCTGTTTCGATTGGGAGCGCTACCGTGCCGCGCTGCTTGCTTGAGAAACCCCTTATGAGACGCCCTGATCTAGCAGGTAATCTTCGTAGCTGCCCTTGAAATCCGTGATTCCGTCGGGCTTCATTTCGACGATGTGGGTGGCCAGAGAGGATACGAATTCCCGATCATGCGAAACGAAAATCAGCGTGCCTGTGTATTTTTCCAGCGCGCCGTTAAGGGATTCAATGGATTCCATATCGAGATGGTTGGTCGGTTCGTCCATCAGCAATACATTGGGCTTTTGCAGGATGAGCTTGCCGAATAGCATGCGCCCTTCCTCCCCGCCGGAAATTACTTTAACCGGTTTTTTCACTTCGTCACCGGAAAACAGCAGCCTTCCGAGAACGCTGCGCACTGTCTGATCGTCATCGCTGGGACGCCGCCATTGCGTCATCCAGTCGGTTAGCGACATGTCTGCTTCAAAATCAGCGGCGTGATCCTGCGCGAAATAACCCGGGCGTGCTTTCTCCGCCCATTTTACTTCTCCCGCATCCGGCGCCAGATTGCCGGCCAGGCAGCGCAGCAACGTAGTCTTGCCGATACCGTTAGGGCCGATGATGGCGATTTTTTCTCCGGCTTCGACATTAAGGCTGAATCTTTCCAGCACAGGTTTTTCCATGCCGGAAAAACGTTTGCCAATGCTTTGCACGGATACCGCCAGACGATGCAGTTTGTCCCGATCGTCCACCTCAAAGCGGATGTAGGGATACTGGCGGCTGGAGGGTTTTACGTCCTCTAGTTTTATTTTTTCGATCTGGCGTGCGCGGCTGGTAGCCTGCCGCGCCTTGGAGGCATTGGCGGAAAAACGGCTGACAAAGGACTGCAACTCCGCAATCTGCGTTTTCTTCTTGGCGTTATCCGACAGCATGCGCTCCCGTACCTGGGTGGAAGCGGTCATGTATTCGTCGTAATTGCCTGGGTAGATACGAATTTCCCCGTAATCCAGATCTGCCATGTGGGTGCAGACGCTGTTCAGAAAATGGCGGTCATGGGAAATGATGACAATGGTACTCTTGCTTGTGCTGATCACATCTTCCAGCCAGCGGATGGTATTGATATCCAGGTTGTTGGTCGGCTCGTCCAGCAGCAGAATTTCTGGATCGGCAAACAGCGCCTGTGCCAGCAGTATGCGCAGCTTGAATCCGGGCGCTATCGCGCTCATCAAACCCCGATGCTGTGACAGAGGGATTCCCACACCCTGCAGCAATTCCCCGGCACGCGCTTCGGCGGAATAACCATCCAGTTCGGCGAAGCGCGCCTCGAGTTCGGCGGCGTGCATATAGTCGGCCTCGCTAGCGTCGGGATTGGCATAAATCGTGTCGCGTTCTTCTTTCACACGCCATAATTCATCGTGCCCCATCATTACGGTATCGATTACCGCGCAATCCTCAAAGGCGAACTGATCCTGACGCAATTTGCCTACGCGCTCGCCGGCATCAACGCTGACATTTCCGCCCGTGGGTTCCAAATCGCTCCCAAGGATTTTCATGAAGGTGGATTTGCCGGAGCCGTTGGCGCCGATCAGGCCGTAGCGGTTGCCGTCGCCGAATTTAACCGAGACATTTTCAAACAGGGGCTTGGCCCCGAACTGCATGGTGATATTGGCGGTGGTTATCAAAGCTTATTCCTGAAAAGAAGATTGCAAAAAACCTGCTATTTTATATGGTTTCTCAGCGAATTCCGAACATCGTTTTGGCTGCCGCGGAGGATCACTCCGGGGTCCGCAAGCAAAAAGGACGCGTTCGGGCGCTGCCAATACGCCGCCCGGCCGCTTTGGGCTTGCTCCCCATACCGCATTTCTGCATTGAGATTCAGCTCCATCCAGGAAAGGTATTGAACCCCATCTTTTTTTGCTCCGTAAACGTAATGCTCTTTTGGGTCGGCCGCGATCCTGTATCATTGCGGTTTCAAAATTACGCCCGTGTTCCATGAAAATTACCTTCCTGGATTTCGAGCAGCCCGTCGCCGAGCTTGAAGCAAAAATCGAGGAGTTGCGTTTTGCCCAGGACGATTCGGCGGTAGATATTTCGGCGGAGATCCTTCGCCTGCAAAAGAAAAGCCATTCGCTCACGAATGGCATCTATGCGAAGCTTACCCCATGGCAAATTTCCCAAGTTGCACGGCACCCTCAGCGCCCTTATACGCTTGATTATATCCAGCATCTATTCACCGATTTCGAGGAGCTTCACGGCGACCGAAGCTTTGCCGAAGACCACGCCATTATTGGCGGGCTGGCACGGTTTATTGGTCAGACGGTAATGGTTATCGGTCACCAGAAGGGACGCGACACCAAGGAAAAAATTCATCGTAATTTCGGCATGCCCAAACCGGAAGGTTATCGCAAAGCTCTCCGCTTAATGCGTTTAGCGGAAAAATTCTCCGTTCCGGTACTTACTTTCGTCGATACCCCAGGGGCGTACCCAGGCATCGGTGCCGAAGAGCGCGGCCAGTCAGAGGCCATCGGAAGAAATCTCTATGTTCTGGCGGAATTGAAAGTGCCGGTGATCTGCACCATTATCGGTGAGGGCGGTTCTGGCGGAGCGCTTGCAGTGGCAGTAGGCGACGTGGTGCAGATGCTGCAATATGCAACTTATTCTGTTATTTCTCCCGAGGGTTGCGCCTCAATCCTATGGAAAAGTGCGGACAAGGCACCGGAGGCTGCCGAGATTATGGGCATTACTGCACATCGCCTCAAAACGATGGGGCTGATCGACAAGATTATCAGTGAGCCGACCGGCGGTGCGCATCGCGATTACCTCGCGATCATGCAATCCGTGAAGAAAATGTTACAGGAATCGCTCAAGCACTTCCAGAGCTACTCTACAGAGACGTTGCTGGAAAAACGCTTCGAACGGCTGATGGGATATGGCAAGTTCAAGGAAGTCAAACTCAAATAGCATTTCCATCAAGGCCGAAAAGGTGTTGCGTGAACAAATTCGGCGCGGCGATCGCCTGGTTGTAGCGTTGAGCGGCGGGATGGATTCGGTCGTGCTGCTGGATTTGCTTGCCACGCTATCGGTTCAAATGCAGTTCGCGCTCTCCGCCGTTCACGTTAATCACGGCATCAGCGACAATGCTGGCAAATGGAGCAAATTCTGCCGTGACCTTTGCCAATCCAAAGGCATTTCCCTCAAAATCGCCAATCTGAAGATTGACCGGGAATCCGGTGTCAGCCTTGAAGCCGTCGCCCGTGATGAGCGCTATCGAATATTCGGAAAATTGAAAGGCGATTATGTAGTGCTGGCTCAGCATCTCGACGACCAGGCTGAAACCCTGCTGCTGCAATTGCTGCGAGGAGCCGGTGTGAGGGGGCTGGGGGCCATGCCGGTAATCAGGAACCTGGCGTCGGAAATCAGGGATGATGCGTCAGTAGCGAGCCTGCCGTCACTCAGCGGGCCACGAGTATTGCGGCCAATGCTCGATGTTTCGCGGCGCGAAATCGACGATTACGCGAGGGAAAATGCATTGCAGTGGATGACCGATGAAAGTAACGACGATGTGTCTTTCGACCGAAATTTCTTGCGCCACGAATTTCTCCCTCTCCTGGAAAAACGTTTTCCTTCCTATCGCGCTACGTTTCTGCGTGCAACCCGGCACATGGCGGAGGCATCGGGTTTGCTCAATGAACTGGCCGAAGCCGATAGCAAAAAATGCATTGTTTCGAGAAAACTTCAAATCGGGAATTTGCGGGAATTGAGTTTTCCTCGCGCCAGGAATTTGTTCCGCTACATTTTGGCGCAACAGGGTGCGATATTGCCCAGTACAGCGAAGCTGGAGGAAATCTTGCGGCAGTTGTTGTCTTCACGTCCGGATTCGAAGATGCATGTAATTTTTGGAAATACCGAAGTGCGCTGCTTCAGGGGAGCGGTTTACGTGCGCAACACAAGGTTATTTCCCGGCCCGAACTGGCGGTTGACTTGGCAAGGAGAAGAACATCTGGTTGTCAGCGAGCTGGGCGGCACCATCATGTTCACGCGCCGCAAGGGCTTGGGGATCAATCTCCAAAAGCTGATGGAGAGCCCGGTCACCATTCGCATGCGCCAAGGGGGCGAGCGCCTGCGCCTGAACTGCAACCGCCCCCGTCGCAGTCTCAAGAATCTTCTACGGGAAGCGTCGCTTCCGCCATGGGAGCGGGAAGCCCTGCCCCTGATGTTCAGCGGAGAGCATCTTGTTTGGGCGCCGGGACTCGGAGTGGATTGTGCCTTCCAGGCGGGAGCGGGGGAACCGGGTTTGATGGTGGAGTGGAAAACCGGCAGAAAGCTGGAGGTAAAGTAATTAGCCAAGGTGTCCGTCGTCTCAGCCTCAATTTATTTTAATGTAGGAGTTTCGCCCTTCCAGTTTTCTGCACCGGTCTTTGCATCATCCTCCATTTGAGTGCCTGGAGTATTAAGAGGTTTGCGACGGAAAGAGCCGAGTTGTGGCGGAGATATAAGACTTGTCGAGATAAATGACAATAAAAAAAGAACGGTATAATCGTTGTAATAGCTGTCGCCCAGATAGGCGGGAGTTGATCCAACAAGCCTACCTGTCTGTATTTCAAAAACATTCATATGAAATTTTACATATCCGGTCTGATGCTGCGCTTTATAGAGCGATAATTCCGGTAGGGAAAAGGGGATCAGTAAACTTTGTACCGGAGGCATACCCACAAAAGTTCCGCCCAACTCGGTTCCCAATGCCTCCACAATCACGCTAATTCGATGCGTTGCGTTTTTTTCGTCTCTCTGGGCAAAGTATCCCTGTTGTCCTAACCAGCCGGCCAACACCTGTTCCAGGAGACTTCGATCCGTGGTCAGTCCTGATGTATCGAGTATGACATTCGAGCCGCGGGGAATAGGCAGGGGATCATTGGACTCGCGGGAAGAGATCGTGCCTTTTCTGTCTATTCATGGTCCGCGAGCCTCGCTTGTGGATGAAATATCATGGATTCTGAATTTCTTTTGCCTCAACCACGTAATCAGCGTGGTTTTCTTTCCCTCGAGCAGCGGCATGCTGGAATGTATCATTCGATGGTTGCAATTGCCATTTGGAAACAGGTTATTCCAGACCACCAGCCTACCTGCTTTGGCTTCAACCTGTACATCGAGCGCCCGGAAGTGGGTGCCGCCACCTTCCCGCGGAGTCGTCAAATATAGGAGTAGCGTCAAAATCCGGTCGCCCGCATAATGGGTTTCCCAATATCCCGCGTCGAGATGATAGTAAAAACCTCCATTGTCCGGGTAATTGGTTGCCTGCCAATATTCGAGGTTTGCAACATCCAGATCGAACAACGTTTCAAAACGCCCTTCGATTCCCGCCGCCATCGCCTGCAACTCATCGCTGAACCATTTCTGCTGTGCGGTCTCGCTTACGCGGTAGGGACTTAACACGTTCCTGCGCGCGCCGTCTTCCTGTAGCATGTAGGTCAGGCTTGGCCACCATAGCGCAAAGTCCAGCTCTTCCAGAATCAGATCGCAATCTCTGTTGGAAAGAAAATCGTCCATCAGGAGAATCTCGCTCGCAACAGGCCTCCCGAGGAGATCGAGAGTTTGTCTTTTTAGATGCCACGCTCCTGCGACAGGAGCGAACACTTCCGCTGGAGACAACTTCTCGCTCATTCCACTTTGCTGCGGAGCAAGTTGACGTGGAAGGGATTGTGAGATGGTCACAGTGCAAACGCTCCTTTTCTGTCCTTACTGCTTTATATATAGACGGCTCAAGAAAAATAGCAAATAAGCAGGCGCTAATTCGAAATGGAATCTGCTCGGCCCGCTTGTATCAAGATTGCGTGGAGCAAGTGTTGATGCCATGAGTATAGGATCATCATCTGAAACAGCGAACGCGGCCACTTGATCTGGTGAACAAGCTAAAATGGAATGTGGGAAACGATGAGGGGATTTATCTGATTCCGGATAGTAGTCTGCCGAATATAACACGTTATTTTCTTAAAAATGGCTAAACCGAAATCCAGCTATTCCTGCACCGAGTGTGGCGGCCAGACCTTGAAATGGCAGGGCCAGTGCCCGCATTGTCAGGCGTGGAACACCCTGGTCGAAGCAATCGCGGAAAAAGCGGTGTCGCGCTTTACGTCCGTATCCGAAACCGGCCTGGTGCAGAATTTGAGCGAAGTGGACGCGGGGGAGGAGGCGCGTTATTCCACTGGTGTGGCCGAGTTTGACCGCGTACTGGGCGGCGGCCTGGTGCATGGAGGAGTGGTATTACTTGGGGGCGACCCCGGCATCGGCAAATCCACACTGTTGCTGCAAGCCTTATGCCATATGTCGGCCTCGCGCAATGTGCTGTACGTGAGCGGAGAGGAATCGGCGCGGCAGGTGGCGCTGCGGGCAAAACGCCTGGCGCTGGATGCAAAGGCAGTACATTTGCTGGCGGAAATCCGGTTGGACAGAATCCAGTCTGTACTAGCCGAACGCAAACCCGACATAGCAGTCATCGACTCGATTCAGACGGTCTATTCCGACGTCCTCCAATCCGCGCCCGGCTCGGTTGCCCAAGTGCGCGAATGCGCGGCGCAGTTGACGCGGCTGGCCAAGGCGAGCGGCACCTGCGTTATCCTGGTGGGTCATGTGACTAAGGAAGGAGCGCTGGCCGGGCCGAGGGTGCTGGAGCATATGGTGGACACGGTGCTTTATTTCGAGGGCGACACGCATTCCAGTTTCCGTCTGATCCGTGCTTTCAAGAATCGCTTTGGCGCGGTGAACGAGCTGGGCGTGTTTGCCATGAGCGAAAAAGGCTTACGTGAGGTGAGCAATCCTTCGGCGCTGTTTCTTTCCCACCACGGCGGACAAGTGCCGGGTTCCTGCGTGATGGTGACCCAGGAAGGCACGCGCCCGCTGCTGGTGGAAATCCAGGCCCTGGTGGATGAAGCCCACTCGCCCAATCCCCGGCGATTAAGTGTGGGACTGGAACAGAAC
>JALYOY010000196.1 GCA_030856655.1 Pseudomonadota bacterium
GTGTTGACCAATGCAACCAAACCGCTAATGAGGCGCCTGAAGCAATTGGAACCATTGCGTAACCGGCCGTACGCGCTGAATTTTCGAGTTAGCCTCGATTATTCGGATGCCGTCCGGCATGACGCCCAACGCGGCAAAGGCATGTTTGCCCAAGCGCTGGAAGGCTTGCGAAGATTGTATGAAATGGGATTCCATGTATCAGTGGCGAACCAACTTCTCCCTGACATCACGCCGGATATTGTCACAGCGCGTTTTGCCGAAGTTTTCCGCGCTGCTGGTTTACCCGAGGATCTGACGCGTGTCGAATTCCCCGAATTCCATCTCCCCGGCGCGCAAGTGATAACGCCACCGATTACCGAACGCTGTATGACGGCCTTTCAGACCGAAGAGACGCGCCGTTCCTTTATGTGTGCGTTTAGCAAGATGGTAGTGAAAAGTGGTGGCCATATGCAGGTTTATGCGTGCACCCTAGTGGATGACGATCCGGATTACATTCTCGGAGAAGCTCTAACAGAAGCTTTGCAAACATCCGTGAGTATGAAACATCACCGTTGTTATAGTTGCTTCAAATATGGTGCTACCTGCAGCGAAATAAAGGCCGCAAGATGAAGCTCACGACTGCATAGCATTGCTTGTTCCACGAAGGATTTGTTCGAGATTCCTTCGCATTGCCCGCGATTCCGATTTCTAGAGGGTCAGGATGAGACATTGGTGGCTGCTTATATTGCTCGTGCTAGTGGCCGGATTGTTCTTCGCCTTTGATCTCGGACGTTTCCTCAGTTTCGAAACGCTCAAGAGCAATCGGGACACGCTGCAACACACCTATCAGGCGCGGCCATTGCAAGTGGTAGGCTTCTATGCGGCGGTTTATATCGTCATAACCTCGCTTTCCCTGCCGGGTGCGACGTTGATGACGCTGGCCGGTGGGGCCGTGTTCGGGTTGAGGGTTGGCATTCCGGCGGCACTTATCTCCGCCAGCATCGGCGCAACTGTGGCGTTCTGGACGGCGCGCTACCTATTTCGCGATACCGTGCAGCAACGCTTTGGCAACCGGATCGCGGCGATCAATGACGGCATTAAGCGTGATGGCGCGTTTTATCTGTTCACCTTGCGCCTGGTGCCGTTATTTCCTTTTTTTATCGTCAACCTGCTGATGGGGCTCACCGCTATCCCTACCAGTACTTTCTTTTGGGCCAGCCTCTTAGGCATGCTCGCCGGCACCGCGGTTTATGTTAACGCAGGGACACAGCTAGGCGCGCTTAATAATCCGTCAGATATTCTGTCGCCGTCGCTAATTGGCTCATTTATTCTACTGGCTGCATTTCCTTGGTTGGCGCGGTGGGGACTTGAGCGTATCAAGGCGCGCAGAGCGGAGGGATACTGGCCCAGCTCGTCCAGGCCAAGCCGATTCGATCGCAATCTGGTGGTAATCGGTGCCGGCGCTGCGGGGCTGGTGGCATCCTACATAGCAGCCAGCACTCGCGCCAAGGTTACATTGATCGAAGGCCACAAGATGGGTGGCGATTGTCTCAATTTCGGTTGCGTACCTTCCAAGGCCCTGATCCGTTCGGCTGCTTTTCTGCGGCAGGCGCGGCACACTAAAGAACTTGGCATTGCACGCGCAGTCATCGATTACAATTTCGGTGACGTAATGGCACGGGTGCATCGAATCGTAAACACGGTTGAGCCTCATGATTCGGCGGAACGCTACACAAAGCTAGGAGTGGAGGTAATTCACGGCAATGCGCGCATTACCTCACCCTGGACGGTGGAGGTCAACGGGCAGACCATAACTACTTGCGCGGTGGTGATAGCCACCGGCGCCTCACCTACCATCCCCGCGATTCCGGGACTGGAGCAGGCGCGCTACTATACATCCGACACAATCTGGTCGCTTACTGACCGTCCCGAACGACTCGTTGTGCTGGGTGGCGGCCCGGTTGGCTGCGAGCTGGCGCAGGCATTTGCACGTCTCGACTGTCAGGTTACACAAGTGGCGAGAACGGGATTGATGGGGCGGGAGGACGCCGATGCTGTTGCACTGGTTGAAGCTGCGCTGCGTGCCGACGGCGTGTGTGTGTTGACCCAAACCGATGCTATTCGTTGTGAGCGCGAATCCGGTAGGGAATGTTTGGTAGTGCGCTACGAAGATGGAACCGAAGAAGCGCTTCCGTTCGATGCTCTGTTGTGCGCAGTGGGAAGAACGGCCCGGACCGAAGGTTTTGGTTTGGAGGAACTGGGGGTTCCGATTACGCCAAAGCGCACTATTGAAACGGATGCCTGGCTGCAGACACTGTATCCTAATATTTACGCATGCGGCGACGTGGTGGGACCATACCAGTTCACCCACGTTGCGGGGCATCAGGGTTGGCATGCATCAGTCAACGCGCTGTTTGGCGCCGTGAAACGCTTTAAGGTGGATTACTCGGTGCTTCCCTGGACCACGTTTACCAGCCCGGAAGTTGCTAGGGTCGGATTATCGGAGGATGAAGCGAAGAAGCGTGGCGTTTCCTGTGAGGTGACACGCTACGGACTGGAGGACCTTGACCGAGCGATTGCCGATGAAGCAGCGCACGGCTTTGTCAAAATACTGACCGCGCCGGGTAAAGATCGGATTCTTGGTGTGACTATCGTGGGCGAGCACGCCAGTGACTTGCTGGCGGAATTCGTGCTGGCGATGAAACATGATCTAGGCCTCAACAAGATACTTGGCGCCATCCATACTTATCCGACCTGGTCAGAAGCTAATAAATATGCTGCAAGTGAATGGAGGCGCGCACATATGCCCTATCGCCTGCTCAACTGGGCGGAAAAATATCACACCTGGCGAAGAGGCTAAGCGCATGAGATTGTTGTCGGCAACGCGGTATGTGACGTTTGCTGCCCTGTTACTGCTGGGATCCGGTTGGAGCCAGCTCGGCAATGCGGCTTCAAAAAAACTGGTTTTAACTGGCGCCAGCACGATTGCTCCGTTGGCTGGAGAACTCGCCCGGCGCTACGAGTTGCTGCATCCGGGCACGAGGGTGGATGTGCAGACCGGTGGTTCTGCTCGCGGAATTAACGATGTTCGCAACGGAATTGCCGACATTGGCATGGTATCTCGTGCTTTGAAACCCGAAGAGAAGGATTTGCATGCATATGCGATCGCCTTGGACGGTGTCGGAATTATCCTGCATGCGAGTAATCAAATCGCTGCGCTAAGCCGACAGCAGGTGATCGACATTTATACTGGCAAAATCGTTAACTGGCAGGCTGTGGGTGGACAAGACGCGGCTATTACCGTAGTCAACAAGGCGGCAGGCCGCTCGACACTTGAGCTGTTTCTGAATTATTTAAAATTGAAAAATAGCGATATCAAGCCGCATGTGATTATCGGTGATAACGTACAAGGCATAAAGATGGTGGCCGGCAACCCGAATGCCATCGGCTACGTTTCGATAGGCGCAGCCGAATACGAAGTATGGCGTGGTACGCGAATCAAGCTGTTGCCGCTCGATGGTATTACGGCTTCAATGGCTAATGTGCGTAACGGTACGTTTCCGTTGTCACGGCCGCTCAATTTCGTAACTCCGGGGATGCCGAAAGGATTGGCCCGGGATTTCATCGAATTTGCCCGCTCGGAGCAAGCGCATGATCTGGTCGAAGCACAATATTTCGTCCCCATCGGCATCCGCTGACATAGTGTCTGCGGATACACTGATGCGCTATCTGTTGCGCGGCTCGGCAGGCCTCGTAGCGATGCTAGTGCTGTTGATCCTCTTGTTTCTGGTGTCCGAGTCCTTGCCCGCCCTACGGCATATATCACTCGAGCGCTTTCTCACCGATTCCTCGTGGCATCCCGGTGAAGGTATGTACAACCTTGTGCCAATGCTGTCGGGTACCCTCTATGCCGCGGGTGGGGCATTGCTGCTGGCAACGCCGCTGGGCATCGCCTCGGCGCTGTTTATCGCCTACTATGCGTCGCCCCGCACGGCCCGCATTTACCGGCGATTAGTCGAATTGTTGGCGGGCATTCCTTCGGTAGTCTTCGGTTTTTGGGGGCTAACCACGCTGGTGCCACTAATTAACCAATTACATCCGCCGGGAGCCAGTCTGCTGGCCGGCATCTTGGTTCTGACACTAATGATCCTGCCTACCATCGCGCTAACTACGCATGCCGCGCTGCTGGGCGTGCCTGGCGAATATCTGCGCGGCGCAGCCGCGTTGGGTATATCGCGTTGGGGAATGATTCGCGGCGTGGCACTGCCTACCGTAAAAACGGGCATCGTGGCGGGCATAATGCTCGCGGCCGGTCGCGCCATCGGCGAAACCATGGCCTTGTTGATGGTTGCCGGCAATGTGGTACAACATGCCGGGAGCCTGTTCGATCCAGTGCGCACCCTCGCTGCCAACATCGCACTAGAGATGGCCTATGCCATGGACGATCATCGCGCTGCATTGTTCGTATCAGGCCTGATGCTAATGCTGCTGGTAATGGCGCTGTCGGGCATGGCGGGATGGCTGGGGCGGAATCACCATGCCTGAAACGGTTCCCGCGGAATTAATGCACTCCCACCGCGACCGCCTCGCGGAATTGACCGTCTACTTAATCGCATTCCTGGTCTGCGCCGCATTTGTCTGGATAGTAGGTGATCTTGTATGCGGCGGTATGGCACGGCTTTCCTGGGATTTTCTCGTCGATTCGCCACGGGATGCTGGCCGAGCCGGGGGCATCGGCTCGATTCTGGTTTCCACCGTCCTTATCCTGCTGGTTGCCCTGGTGGTGGCTCTGCCGCTGGGGTGGACGACAGCCGCGCTGCTCGCCGAATATCTGCCCGCTGAGGATGGTTTCGGATATGCCGTACGCTATAGCCTACAGGTGCTTGCCGGGGTGCCTTCCATCGTGTTTGGCCTGTTCGGTAATGCTTTTTTCAGCATTTATCTGGGCATGGGATTTTCCGTCCTGTCTGGCGGGTTGACGCTGGCCTGCATGTTGTTGCCCATTCTCGTCAGTACCGCCGATGCGGGCTTGCGTGCTGTACCGGGTGCATATCGCCTGTCTGCGGCGGCGTTGGGGATGTCACGCACAGCAACCTTGTTTCATTTGTTATTGCCGGCTGCCGCGCCGGCATTGGCCGCGGGCTTGCTTCTGGGGATTGGGCGTGCGATTGCCGAAACCGCGGCTTTATTGTTTACCAGTGGGTATGTCGACCGCATGCCGGACTCTCTGCTGGATTCGGGGCGTACACTGGCGGTGCATATCTTCGATTTGTCCATGAATGTTTCGGGTGGCGATGCTCCGGCTCACACGTCTGCATTGGTGCTGATAATCGCGCTGCTGCTCATCAACACGGTTGCAATGTGGTTTACTGCAGGTTGGCAACGCAGAAAAATAGTATCAGAATGAGCTCATCAAAGAATGTGCTAACTCCAATGCATCCAAGCTGAGCATCCCGCACTCAATGGATCAGGATAATAATATTTATACCTTGGGCCCAATACAGGCGGGGCCGGTGTGTTGCGATCCGGAACCTCTGATCCAGGTCGAAAATTTCTCTCTCCGCTACGGTGGTAAGACCGCGCTGGACAATATTACACTAAATATTTATCGTGGCTGTATCACTGCCCTGATCGGTCCTTCAGGCTGCGGAAAGACCAGTTTTCTGTCATCAATTAACCGGCTCACCGAGATGATTCCCGGCTGTCAGACCACCGGCAGCATTCGCATCGATGACTGCGACATTTATGACCCCGCCCGGAACGTACAGACATTGCGACGACAGATCGGCATGGTGTTTCAGAAACCCGCACCCTTCCCACTTTCAATCCGCCGCAATATCGAACTGCCCTTACACGAACATGGCATTACGCAGCGCGCGGACACAAGCGCTATCATTGAACAAGTGCTGCAGGATGTCGGGTTGTGGGATGAAGTGCATGATCGGTTGAGTGCTTCCGCGCTAGATTTATCGGGTGGCCAACAGCAGCGCCTTTGCATTGCTCGCGCGCTAGCGTTGAATCCGCAGATTCTTCTGATGGACGAGCCGTGCAGCGCGCTCGATCCCATAGCTTCGGGCGTGGTCGAAGATCTGATCCGCAGATTACGGGGCCGCTATACCATCGTCATTGTTACCCATAATCTTGCGCAGGCCCGCCGCATCGCTAACTACGCGGCTTTTTTCTGGGTCAAGGGCCATGCCGGGCGCCTGGTCGAATTTGGTCTTTGCCGTCAAATTTTTGAATCGCCCACGGACGCGCTTACCGCAGCTTACGTAAACGGTACAAGGGGATGATTGCGAAAAACCCTTTTGCCATCATGCCCATATGAAAGCAATTTAGCATGGACAGGTAAATGTTAAAGCTGTATAGTTGCCCAGCCTTAGCTCTTTAGGGCATCTCTAAACATTCAAATTTTCGCCGCACGACTTCGTTGCTCTCAGAAAAAATGTTCCCTTTTATCGTTA
>JALYOY010000203.1 GCA_030856655.1 Pseudomonadota bacterium
TTCCGCCAACCCTCTCTGGGTATAAAAACGCTCTGCCTCCCATGGAATGGGAGCGAAAAAAGGCATTGCCAGCCAGTACATGAACTGTGGATATTTACCCTTGATTTTAATGCGATAGGTGTAACGATTTACCGTCTCTGCGCCTTCCAGGGGATAATTGTTTAAATCCAGATAAGCATTACCGTTTTGCCCATTGGAGTGCAACACAACGGCAGTCTGAAGGGTCATGGAATATTCTTTAAGGCCTACGATGTAGTCCGACATCAGACCGAATATCGGCGAATGCAGCTTAGGATGCGCCAACCGTTTGATCTCGAAAACGTAGTCGTCAGCCGTCAGTTCGCGCGTGCCGGTGTGGCCAAAATCAGCAAGCTTGTAGACGCCGGCCAGATCCTCCGCGGTCAGATCATGATAGAGAAACACTCCCTGCTCGTTCTTGGCAAAAGCAGGATGAGGCTGGTAACGAATACCAGGCTTGATGGAAATTTCATAAACTGTATAAGCGATTTGCCCAGCATCGGCGTCGTCAGGCAAACGCTTGCCGTTTTCGGCGAAATATTGTGGCACCGGCATTTTCGCGGCG
Source organism: Pseudomonadota bacterium (assembly GCA_030856655.1). GTDB lineage: Bacteria > Pseudomonadota > Gammaproteobacteria > Burkholderiales > Nitrosomonadaceae > Nitrosospira. Next base: position 584 of record JALYOY010000203.1, read on the forward strand.
GCCAATGGAATTAGGGTATAGGGACGTTTCAGGTAATGGTATTGCAGCGGAGGCTCATAAATCTGCGTTGTCATGAGAATTTCGTTGGAACTATATGACTGCACCGGATCAAGATGCTTTGGACGCTCGGCAAAAGCGGTATAGAGAATATTTTTCCCCGCATCGCCAGAGGGATAGGGATTGTTCCAGGAGTTACCGCTACAGCCGTAAATCAAGACCACAAGGGATGCCAGCAGAAATCTGAGTAGTGCCTTCATTGATGCGACAGTTTAGCGGAAATATTAGGAGCAGGGGTCGAAGCTGCGACTCCGGCGACCTTATGATTCTACAAGCAGGTAGGACTTGAAGCTATAATCCCTCAATCCCTCAACATTCAGGAAACGACCGACATGCCTCTTCTCGCCGATAAACGCATTCTCATCGCCGGATTGCTTAGTAATCGATCGATTGCATATGGCATCGCAAAAGCAATGCAGCGCGAAGGAGCGCAACTAGCCTTTACCTATCAAGGAGAAGCGATACGTGAACGGGTAAAAAAAATAATTGCCGAATTCGATAGTGATTTGCTATTTCCCTGCGACGTTTCGAATGATGACGAAATTTCCCGCTGTTTCGGCGACTTAGGAAAATATTGGGATGGCCTTGATGGCATTGTTCACTCGATCGCTTTTGCGCCGCGAGAGGCACTGAATGGAGACTATCTTGAAAGTGTAAATCGCGAAGCATTCCGTATTGCTCACGATGTCAGTTCCTACAGTTTCGCCGCCTTGGCAAAAGCCGGGATGCCGCTGATGCAGGGCCGGAATGGTTCACTTCTGACGCTCACTTATTTGGGCTCGACACGGGTGATGCCAAATTACAATGTGATGGGCCTGGCTAAGGCAAGCCTTGAGGCAAATGTGCGCTTCATGGCGTCCAGCCTTGGTCCCAAAGGGATACGGGTCAATGCGATTTCCGCGGGACCAATCAAGACGCTGGCAGCGGCGGGAATCGGCAATTTCGGAAAACTGCTGAGCTATACCGAGAAAATCGCACCGTTACGGCGTAATGTTTCCATCGCAGAAGTCGGTAACGTTGCGGCTTTCCTGTGCAGCGATCTGGCTAGTGGCATTACCGGCGAGGTTACCCACGTTGATGCGGGGTTCAATACAGTTGCTTTCGACATCAATGAATCGTGACCAACCCACGGACTTCCTTATTTCTTTTCTAAACCTTCATTCCTCACTGTCACGTCGTACCGTTTCCTGACGCCCGCAAGATAAGATGAAAGTTCCTCCTGGGTAAGCATCTGCTGCAATTGGCGGGTAAAAGCCTCTCGCTCCGGCACTTCGGCCGGGAGCGGCTCAATGACACGGCTGACGCGGATCAAAGTAAACCCTCCCTGCGAATTGTCCGTTCCGGTATAGGATGGAAGCGCTGCCACATCAGTCTTGAAAACTGCTCGCAGCATTTCGCTGTCGAGGCCTTGAGGGTCCTTGCGGGAAACCTGCTTGGGGGTATCCCAGGCAACTATTGCGTTTTTGCCTTCCTGCAACTGTGCAAGCTTCTCCTTTCCTGTCTTCATAGCCGCCTCGGCCGCTTGCTGACGTGCCACAAGCCCAGTAATTTTATCTTTCAACGCCGTGATCGAAGGCATCGCCGCCGGCTTGTGATCCAGCACTCTCGCAGAAACGAGGGTATTCGGCGTAACTTCGATCGCTTCGGTGTTACGCTTGTTCTTGATCGCATCCTCTGAAAATATTGCCCGCAGCAACTTTCCATCGTTGAAGGGCGCCTCCCCTGCATTTCTGGCAATCCGGTCACTCCGCTGTAGAGTTAGGCCGAACTTCTCAGCCGCAGGTTGCAAGCTATCGCTTTGCTCGTAAACCGTATTGCTGAAACCTTCGGCCATTTCACCAAACATCTTTGCAGCTTTCTCCTTCTTCGCTTCCTGCTCGACTTGGCTCCTGACCTCATCAAAACTCACCAGCTTTGCGGATTTTATCGCAGAGAGCTTGATAATATGAAAACCGTGGTCTGTTTCGACCAAATCGCTTATTTCCTCCGGTTTCATCTGAAAAACTGCATCTTCGAAAGCTTTGACCATCATATTGCGTGCAAAAAATCCGAGGTCGCCGCCATTTGCCGCGGAACCCGGATCCTGTGAATGCTGCCTGGCAAGCTCTGCAAATCGTTGCGGTGCCTGCTTTATTTGCGCGAGTAATTGTTCGGCCCTCGCTCGAGCCACGCCTTTTTCCTCGTTCGAGGCTGTGGCTGATGCGCTTATCAGAATGTGGCTGGCGCGGCGCTCTTCCGGCTGTCCAAATTCGCCTCGGTGTTCTTCGAAATACTTTAATGCTTCGTCAGCGCTTACCTCCAACTGTTTAGCCAAGTCGTCCACTGACAACACCAGATATTCGACACGTACCTGTTCCGGCAATTGAAACTCGGCTTGATGTCTATCGTAATATGATTTAATCGCCGCATCATCTGGTTTTATCTGAGACAGGAATTGCTCTGGTTGTATTTGAACGAGACTGATTTCGCGTTTCTCGCTACCCAGTCGCATCACCCTTTCTGCGACCGCTATTGGAATCAGGCTACTTCCACTGTAGGCATCGATTAATTGCTGGCGCTCCATTTCCTGACGCACCCTCGCTTCAAAAGTCCGCGGGCTCATTCCTTGGTCACGCAGTAATTCTTCATAGCGCTGCTTGGAAAATTTGCCATCTTGCTGAAACGCCGGAATATCCTGTATAACCTGTACCAGTTGTGAATCCGGCACGGCCAGCCCAACGCGTGTCGCTTCATGCTTCAGCAACCGTTGCTGAATCAGACCCTCCAATACCGCAGACCGCAATTCCGGGTTATCCAGCATTGCATCGTTGAAGTTCTCCCCCATGGTAGCCCGCATGCTTTCCTGTTGATTGCGCAGCGCCTGGTCTAGTTCCTGACGATGCACTTTTTCACCAGCCGCCAATGCAACGTAGTCCTCACCATCGCTGCTATTGTATGACTCAATTCCCCAAAACAGGAATGGAAGTGCTGCCAGTGCCAGAATAACCTGGACGATACGTTTTTTTTTGTGGACAAAATCAAACATTATTGGAATTCAGAAAACGAATAAAAAAGGCGAACTTGCGTTCGCCCTGGTTTAGCACAAAATCTGGCGGAGTGGACGGGACTCGAACCCGCGACCCCCGGCGTGACAGGCCGGTATTCTAACCAACTGAACTACCACTCCAACAATCGTTAAGTACCTGCTGGTGGGTGCTGACGGGGTCGAACCGCCGACATTCGCCTTGTAAGGGCGACGCTCTACCATCTGAGCTAAGCACCCTCGGAAGAATGTTAGTTTACTGCATCCTTAAGCGCCTTGCCAGCGCTGAATTTCGGAACTTTGGCAGCCTTGATCTTAATCGCTGCACCAGTTCGTGGATTACGGCCAGTGCGGGCCGCGCGCTTGCCCACCTTGAAAGTACCAAATCCGACGAGAGTCACGCTTTGGCCTTTTTTTAGAGCGGTTTTTATCGCGGATAATGCGCCATCCAGCGCATTACCTGCGGAGGCCTTGGAAATATCGGAAGAATTGGCGATTGCATCGATGAGTTCAGATTTGTTCACAGTGATTCCCCTTTCATTATTGTTAAGAGAGTTACAGAAACCCTTGCAATTGGTTTTATATCAAGCCATTTGTGCTTGGTCAAGCAATTGTGAAAATATTTCAGAAACGTTTCATACGCAAACTCATGCAGGAACCCTATTTTTCCGCAAATGGAATCTCTTTCATGAAATGGATTAGAATAAAATCCGAAAGCAAACATCCATTCAGAGGGAACTTTTATTTTCAGTAGGTGAACCATAAAAAGACAAACTTTTACCCAATTAATGCTTAATGGCAGTGCTAATCGTGTCCCCATCGACAGCAACGGGGCTTGATACGGACGTAGCAGCAGGGGCAAGCGGCTCCGGCTTACGCTCCAATGCCAAATCCAACACCTGATCTATCCATTTGACTGGATGGATGTCCAACCGATTCTTGATATTCTCCGGAATCTCGGTCAAGTCTTTGACGTTGTCCTCCGGAATCAGCACTATCTTTATGCCGCCACGATGGGCCGCCAAAAGTTTTTCCTTGAGTCCGCCGATAGGTAGCACCTCGCCCCGCAAGGTGATCTCTCCCGTCATGGCCACGTTTGCCCGTGCGGCGATACCCGTCAGTGCCGATACCATTGCTGTGCAAATACCGACTCCCGCGCTGGGTCCATCCTTGGGAGTCGCGCCCTCCGGCAAGTGAATATGGATATCATTCTTTTGATAAAAATCATCGGCAATACCCAGTGCTCTCGACCGACTACGCACCACGGACAGTGCAGCCTGAACCGATTCTTGCATCACCTCTCCCAGTTTTCCGGTTGTGATGGATTTTCCCTTGCCCGGCAATACTACTGCCTCAATAGTCAACAATTCACCGCCCACCTCGGTCCAAGCCAGACCGGTAACCTGCCCTACCTGATTTTTCTCTTCCGCAATGCCATACGTGTAGCGTCTCACACCCAAATATTTATCAAGGTTCCGTCCGCTGATAATAATTTTTTTCTGATCACTTTTGAGCAACAATGCCTTAACTACTTTACGGCATATTTTTGAGATTTCCCGCTCCATTGCACGTACACCAGCCTCTCGTGTGTAATAGCGGGTAATGTCACGCAACGCGGATTCAGACACCGCCAATTCATTCTCCTTAAGACCATGGTTTTTTACCTGCTTGGGCAGCAAGTAACGCATTGCAATGTTGAGTTTTTCATCCTCGGTATAACCCGACAGTCTGATCACTTCCATGCGATCAAGCAGCGCCGGCGGTATATTCAGGGTGTTGGCGGTTGCGACAAACATGACGTCGGATAAATCATACTCAACCTCGATATAATGATCCACAAATGAATTGTTTTGTTCTGGGTCGAGTACTTCCAGCAGAGCGGATGATGGATCCCCGCGGAAATCCATACCCATCTTGTCCACTTCGTCGAGTAAGAATAATGGATTTTTGACGCCGACCTTGGTCATGTTCTGTAAGATCTTGCCCGGCATCGAACCAATGTAGGTACGGCGATGACCGCGTATTTCGGCTTCGTCACGTACGCCGCCCAAGGACATGCGCACAAATTTGCGGTTGGTGGCGCGGGCGATTGATTGCCCCAATGAAGTCTTGCCCACCCCAGGAGGCCCTACCAGACAAAGAATGGGGGCTTTAAGCTTGTCCACCCGCTGCTGTACAGCCAGATACTCGACGATCCGCTCCTTGACCTTGTCCAGACCATAATGATCCTGCTCCAGCACCACTTCGGCAGCATTAAGGTCTTTGCTGATTTTGTTTTTCTTCTTCCACGGCAATGCTACGAGTGCATCAATGTAATTGCGCACTACAGTCGCCTCAGCCGACATTGGCGACATCAAGCGTAATTTTTTTAGTTCCGCTTCCGCCTTGGCGCGGCCCTCCTTAGACATTTGCGCGGCCTTAATCTTCTTGTCGATCTCTTCCAGATCAGCGCCGTCTTCGCCTTCACCGAGTTCCTTCTGGATGGCTTTCACCTGCTCGTTGAGGTAGTAGTCGCGCTGGCTTTTCTCCATCTGACGCTTGACCCTTCCGCGAATGCGTTTTTCCACTTGAAGTATGTCAAGCTCGGTTTCCAGCAGCCCCAGCAGATGCTCCAAGCGCTTGGGCACCTCAAAAATTTCCAGCACCTCTTGCTTCTGCTCAAGTTTCAATGGCAAGTGAGCGGCGATCGTGTCGGCCAGCCGTCCAGCTTCGTCTATGCCACTGAGGGAAGTGAGAATTTCGGGTGGGATTTTTTTATTGAGCTTCACATACTGGTCAAACTGCGCCAGCATTGCACGCCGCATTGCTTCAACCTCATGATTGTCGATTGCATCTGGAGGGAGCAACGCAGCTTGACCGGAGAAATAGGTACCGTCATCAATCACTTTCACGATACGTGCACGGCGGCTGCCTT
>JALYOY010000236.1 GCA_030856655.1 Pseudomonadota bacterium
CAGCCGCATCAAATCCGATGGCTCGCAACAATATTTGATGGTCAGCGGCGAGCCAATGTTCGATTCGTCCGGCCGCTTCAAAGGCTACCGCGGAATCGGCAAAGATGTGACCGACAGCATGGGTGCCAAGCAAAATTCATAACGCCTGTTTCGTCTCCGCCACAAGTCTTTTCGGGGCTATCTCACCCGGTGCGGTAACTTCGCCCAAGCCTAGAAAATGTTTCTGCTGATCGTATAGCCGAATCGGTCCCCCATCCGCTAAGGACGCTAGATTATTCAGGCTATCCGTGGAGAAACAACCTTTCACCACTCGCCCCTGAAGCAAAGACACCACTGCCGCATCGTCCAGCATAGCAGCGGGGAGGTCACGCAAAAGGCTGTCGGGCGGACGCAGGCAGGAGTCGCGTTGCGCTTGTGGCATAGCTTCAAGTGCATCCAGCGTATAGGCCTGCGACAGATTAAAATCATCAAGAATGCTACGACGCAAAGCAGTGAGGTATGCCCCGCCGCATCCGAGCGCTTTGCCGATATCTTCACCCAGCGTGCGGATGTAAGTGCCCGTACTGCACTTGACTATGAGCTGCATTTCATCGCCAGCAAGAGCCTCCATCCGCAAATCATAAATCATCACTTTGCGCGGTTGCCGTTCGATTTCAACTCCTTCTCTGGCGTAGGTATAAAGCGGTTTTCCTTGATGTTTCAATGCGCTATACATTGGCGGTATCTGTGTGATTGCGCCTGTAAAGTTTTGCAATACTGCCTCGACCTGCAGCGGCGTCAGCTTTAAGTCCTGCGGCTGCATATTGCCTGCGGGTGAAATTTCACCTTCGGCATCCCCGGTCGTACTGATATAGCCCAGCCTCAGCGTTGCTTCGTATGTCTTGTCCGCGCCCAACAATGCCGACGAAAATTTTGTGGCCTCGCCGAAGCAGATCGGCAGCAAGCCCGTTGCCAATGGGTCGAGAGTGCCGGTATGACCTGCCTTACAGGCCGCAAAGATGCGTTTGACGATTTGCAACGCCTGGTTGGATGAAATACGGGAAGGTTTGTCGAGCAGCAGCACGCCGCTGATTTTGCGCTTGATGCGCCTAGCCTGCCCAATCTTAGGATTCAACCTAGATAATCCATTAGGACGCGAGATGATGGTGAGGCAGGTTGCGAGACAGTTTGGTCGGTTGGGAGAAGTCCATAGCTTGGTCTATGGACGCCGAGCATGCGGCGAAAATGGCCGCAAACTGATTGCCAGCACTCGGGTGGGCCCGGAGAGCCGCCCATTGATTATCTGGATTCAATATATACGAGGTAAATTCTGAACTAGCCGGCCATGAATCAGGTGTCATCCGTCTCTCTTGCCGGGCCTTCCCGCGCAACCGCTTCATCTATCAATTGCGACAAGCGCATCCCGCGCTCGATTGATTCATCATAGATAAAATGAAGCTGCGGTATCACTCGCAGCTTCAATCGGTGCGACAAATGACTACGCAAAAATCCAGCCGCATGCTCCAGTCCTTTACCGGTGAGAAAATTGTCGTTTTCACTGCGCAGCGTCGTGTAGAAAACCTTGGCGTGAGCATAATCATGGCTCACCTCAACGCCGGTTAATGTGATCATGCCAATACGCGGGTCTTTGAGTTCGTTGCGAATCAGGTCAGCCAGTTCACGCTGAATCTGATCGGCAATACGCAATGCGCGAGAATAATCTTTAGGCATGATCTCCCCTCGCAGGTGAAACTAGCATTAAAGGCTACGCGCGACTTCGACGATTTCGTACGTTTCCACCTGGTCGCCTATTTGGATATCGTTAAAGTTCTTTAGCGACAGGCCACATTCAAAACCCGCTCTAACCTCCTTCACGTCGTCCTTGAAGCGCTTCAGGGAATCCAGTTCGCCAGTGTGGATCAGCTCGCCATTGCGGAGCAACCTCACTAGCGAACCCCGTTTGATGATGCCCTCCAGTACATAACAACCCGCCACGGAGCCAACCTTGGAAATACGGAACACTTCGCGAATCTCCACCAGACCAGTGACATTCTCCTTGCGATCCGGCGTCATCATACCGGATAGCGCTGCCTTGATTTCGTCCACCGCCTCGTAAATAATACTGTAGTAACGTACATCCACGCCTGTAGAACCGATGAGCTTGCGCGCGACCGTATCCGCGCGGCTATTGAAGCCGATTACAACCGCTTTGGAAGCCAGCGCCAGGTTGATATCGGACTCGGTAATCGCACCTACACCGCTGTGGATAATGTTAACCCTGACCTCGTCGGTGGAAAGTCTCTGCAGTGCATGCGCTAGCGCTTCGTAAGAACCTTGAACATCGGCCTTGATGATGAGCGCGAGTACTTTGACCTCGCCCTTCTGCTCGAACACGTTTTCCAGTTTGGTGGCTTGCTGTCTGGCAAGCTTTACGTCGCGGAATTTGCCTTGGCGGAACAGCGCAATTTCACGAGCCTTACGCTCGTCAGTCAAGGCAACGACCGCTTCTCCCGCCACCGGAACTTCCGATAAGCCCTGGATCTCTACCGGAATGGACGGTCCTGCCTGTTCCACCGATTTGGCATTTTCGTCGAGCATCGCCCGTACCCGGCCAAATACCGCGCCCGCCAGCAAGATGTCGCCACGCTTCAAAGTTCCAGACTGCACCAATATTGTCGCCACCGGGCCGCGCCCTTTATCCAGGCGCGATTCGATAACGATGCCTCTGGCGGGGGCATCCTTTGCTGCTTCAAGTTCCAGTACTTCGGCCTGGAGCAGCACACTTTCCAGAAGGGCGTCAATGCCCTGACCAGTCTTGGCTGAAACCTCAACAAACATCGTATCGCCACCCCAGTCTTCCGGTACGACTTCCTGTGTCACGAGTTCTTGTCTGATGCGCTCGGAATTGGCTTCAGGCTTGTCTATCTTCGTTATTGCCACCACGACCGGCACTTTAGCTGCCTTCGCGTGATGGATTGCCTCAATCGTTTGAGGCATCACTCCATCGTCTGCTGCCACGACCAGCACGACCAGATCGGTGACCTTGGCGCCACGAGCGCGCATGGCCGTAAAGGCTTCATGACCGGGCGTATCGAGAAAAGTGACCATTCCTCTTTCGGTTTCCACATGATAAGCGCCGATATGCTGAGTAATCCCACCCGCTTCTCCGCTTGCCACACGTGTACGGCGTATGTAATCCAATAGCGAGGTTTTGCCGTGATCAACATGTCCCATTACTGTCACTACCGGCGCGCGCGGCTCTGCTTTGAACCCCGTTGCCGGCAGTTCGGTATCCGCCAGAAAAGCTTCAGGACTATCCAATGTTGCATATTTGGCAATGTGTCCCAATTCTTCCACCACGATCATGGCGGTTTCCTGATCCAGCATTTGATTGATTGTTACCATATTTCCCATCTTCATCAGGGCCTTGATAACCTCAGCGGCCTTGATGGACATTTTCTGAGCCAACGCTCCGACGGAAATGGTCTCGGGCACCATTACCTCATGTACAACAGGTTCCGTTGGCGCGGAAAAACTATGAGCGACCTGGTCTTCAGCGGAAGCTTTAGTGTGCTTATCCCTGCGGGTACGCCATCCCTTGCCGCCGGATAGATCGCCGCGGGTCTTAAGCCCGCGTTTTTCCAGCCTTTCATCTTTCCAGACCACTTGCTTGGTCTGCTTCTTTTTCTTCTCCGCCTTGGCGGCCTGATCTTCCGGCTTAACCACCGGTTTATGCAGGGTCCCTTCCGTCGGCGCAGGCTGCGGCTGAGGCGCTTCAACCCCGGTCTGGATCGCGGATGGGGCAGTAGCAGAGGCTGCGGCCGCTGTCTCGGACGTAGCAGGGGCGGGGACCGAGGCAGGCTCAGATTCCTGGGCATCGGCCGGTGCAGGCTTCTGGCGTTGTTTCTTTTCCTTAAGCTCTGCAGTCTGTCGCGCAATCAACTCGGCCTGCTTCCTTGCTTCCTCCTGGCGCAATGCCTGTTGCGTGGCGTCTACCACTGGCGGGGGGACCGATGCGGTTGCGGGTGCGGATGGCGCGGCAGGCTCGGCTGGCTGGCTTACGGCAGCTGCCGCATCGCCCAAGTCCCCTTTTACAAATATCCGCTTCTTGCGAACCTCCACTTGAATGCTGCGAGCTTTGCCGGTGCTATCCGATTTCTTGATTTCAGAGGTCTGCCGGCGGGGAAGACTGATCTTGCCCTTTTCCTCGGCACCATGAATTTTTCGCAAATAATCGAGAAGCTGGGTTTTATCCTTCTCGGTCAAATGATCCACGGTTAAATGCTTGCTCACGCCGGCAGCCTGGAGCTGTTCCAGCAATACCGCTGGAAGCACGCCCAGTTCGTTAGCGAATTGTTCTACATTCATTTGAGACATTGATAACCTTTAATAACGCTATGCCGGCGCGACAAACTCGGCGGCAGACTCAGCAATGAGCTCAGCGGCAAATCATGCAAACCACGGTGCGCGCGCCGCCATGATCAATTGCTTGGCGCGTTCGGCATCCATCTCGACCATTTCCACCAGATCATCCACAGCCAGATCGGCGAGATCCTCTTGCGTGTTCACGCCCTTAGCCGCCAATTTGCGCGCAGTCTGATTGTCCATGCCCTCTAGCGAAAGCAAGTCTTCTGCCATGTGCTCCACTTTTTCCTCGCTGACGATGGCCTCGGTCAAAAGGGCATTGCGGGCTCGAGTCCGCAGTTCATTGACGGTCTGCTCGTCGAACGACTCTATTTCCAGCATTTCGCTGAGCGGAACGTACGCTACTTCTTCCAAGGTAGTAAAACCCTCCTGCACCAGGATATCTGCCACTTCTTCATCCACATCAAGTTTTTCCATGAAGAGCTGGCGAATAACGGAAAATTCCTCTTCATTTTTTGCCTGTGACTCTTCCATCGTCATGATATTGAGTTCCCAGCCCGTCAACTCCGATGCAAGCCTCACATTCTGACCTCCCCGGCCAATGGCCTGGGCAAGGTTGTCCTCGTCCACCACGATGTCCATGTTATGTTTTTCCTCATCCACCAGGATGCTGCTGATTTCGGCAGGCGCCAGCGCATTGATCACAAATGTAGCCGGGTCGTCCGACC
>JALYOY010000276.1 GCA_030856655.1 Pseudomonadota bacterium
GATCAAGACCGTGCCGATGATTACTCTGGTGAACGGCGGCTCGGCTTCCGCTTCGGAAATCGTGGCCGGGGCTTTGCAGGATCATAAGCGTTCCATCGTCATGGGCACGCAGACTTTCGGCAAGGGATCCGTCCAAACGATACTGCCGCTAGGCAATAACACCGCCATCAAACTCACCACCGCGCGCTACTACACGCCTCACGGGCAATCGATCCAGGCCAAGGGGATTACGCCGGACATCCTTGATGCCGCTGCAAAGGATGATACCGAGCGCTTGCGTGAGTCTGATCTAGATCGCCATCTATCGAACGGAAAGGTAAAGGAGAAGGAGAAGGCGGAAGAACTCAAACCTGATGCCGAGGCCGCGAAAGCGGTACCGAAACCCGAAGCCAAAGCAACAACCAAACCAGAGAATGGCGAGGACGCAAACAAGAAACGTGAGCCACCACCGGAATTTGGTTCCAGCGGCGACCAGTTATTGACCCAGGCAATGAGCTATTTTAAAGATGGTGCGCCAGCGCCGAAAAATAACTCTGCCAAGGCCGTTAACTGATTTGACATACGGCGCAACAAGCAAAGCGCATTGCGCCGTATGAGATTCCATCAATACTATTGCCATACCTGATTATCACGCATACCCTCCCAAAGCCGCCGTCGCGTCCTGCTCAGGGGTTCCTTACAGCCGCACCGCTGTGATCGAATGAACGACGACCAGCTGCTGCGCTACAGCCGCCACATTCTTTTGCCGCAAATTGGTATCCAAGGCCAGAAAGATCTAGCCCGGTCGCACGTGCTTTTAGTCGGCGCAGGGGGATTGGGTTCGCCAGTCGCCCTATACCTTGCTGCGAGCGGCGTCGGTAAATTGACGATATGCGATGGTGATAAGGTTGACCTGACTAATCTTCAGCGGCAAATCGCTCACAGCATGGACCGCATCGGCATGCCCAAGGCGCGTTCTGCCAAGAAAACACTTGCAGGTATCAATCCGGAAGTCGACGTCATTGCTCTGAACGAACGCACGGATGAAAGCAGACTGCTGCAACTTGTCGCGGACGTCGATGTGGTGGTGGATGCGAGCGACAACTTCCCCACCCGGTATGTCGTCAATCGGGTCTGTGCGACCCGTAAAAAACCGCTCGTATCGGGTGCGGTGGTGCGTTTCGATGGACAAGTTGCCGTATTTGATCTGCGTCGCAAGCATAGCCCCTGCTATCACTGCTTGTTTCCCGCTAGCGGGGAAGATCAGGATATGCGCTGTGCGGTGATGGGGGTGTTTGCCCCCTTGGTAGGTATTATCGGTTGTGTACAGGCAGCGGAAACGCTAAAAATTCTGCTTGATATTGGACAAACCTTGGACGGCCGATTGCTGCTGCTCGACGGTTTGTCGATGGAATGGCGTTCCACCAAACTGAATAAGGACCCATCCTGCCAAGTGTGCGCCACCATCGGGCAGTTAGAGAATTAGTGGGCTGTTGAAAGCAACTCCCTGCACTGCGCTTTCCAATATTCCATTGGATCGCGCTTGAAGCCGCTTTTGGCGAACTGGTGCCAGCGTCCCGCTATATAGCACATCAGCAAGTTCGCCTGAGCGGAGACGTCCAGGTTAACCGCGATTTCCCCCCCACTGACAGCGAAGCGCAGCGCTTGTTTCAGCGTTGCCTCAAGCCGGTCATGCAATTGATTGATGCGTGTTTGCAGGCGCTCATTCTCGTTTATCAATGCGTCGCCGATCAGTACCCGCGTCATTCCCGGGTTCTTCTTGGCGAAACCGAGCAATAGCGACAAGATGCCTTCGACTTGTCTGATACCGCTTTTCTCCTCCGCGGTCAGTTGGTTGATAAGGCTAAACAAGGTTTTTTCAATGAACCCGATCAAACCCTCGAACATCTGAGCCTTACTGGCGAAATGGCGGTAAAGCGCCGCCTCGGAAACACCGAGTTCGGCCGCTAATGCCGCTGTGGGGATTTTACCCGCGCAGGGCCCTTCCAGCATCTCCGCCAGGACCCGCAGGATTTGATCTTTTCTTTCGCCGGATTTAGTAGGCATCAAGCTCAATTATTCATTAACTCTTAAATTCGACTTTATCTTTGGGCAGACGTAATGTTGCCGGTG
>JALYOY010000281.1 GCA_030856655.1 Pseudomonadota bacterium
GCCGGAGCCAGCTCCGTAATGTTGGGCGGGCTGTTCGCGGGCACAGAGGAATCGCCGGGAGAAATCGAGCTTTTCCAGGGACGGTCCTACAAAACCTATCGTGGCATGGGTTCGCTTTCCGCAATGCAACAAGGTTCGAGTGACCGTTATTTCCAGCAGGCCGAGCAAGACGCGGAGAAACTGGTGCCCGAAGGCGTGGAAGGCCGGGTTCCTTTCAAGGGTAGCGTTATCGCTGTGATTCATCAGCTTATAGGCGGAATACGCTCAGGCATGGGTTATCTTGGCTGTGAAACAATTGAGCAAATGCACGCCAAAGCCGAGTTCATCGAGATTACCTCCGCCGGTATTCGTGAATCCCACGTGCATAACGTCCAGATTACCAAGGAGGCGCCTAATTATCACTTGGACTAGGTAGGTAAATGCAAGACATCTTCAACTAGCAATTTCTGACGCCGCCATATCGTGCTAACCCGGCAGTTGATCGCTCCATTTCTCCGTTTAAATCATGACTCACAATATTTTTCTGGATTACTTGACCTTCACTATTTTTGGTGAGATCGCTAAAGGCCGGATTTAGGATCATGCATCAAAAAATACTCATTCTTGACTTCGGTTCCCAATATACACAGCTGATCGCCCGCCGGGTGCGGGAAACGAATGTTTATTGCGAGATCCACCCAAGCGACCTCAGCCCGCAATTAATTAAGGACTTCGCACCTGAAGGCGTCATTCTTTCCGGTGGTCCCGCTTCGGTTGCTGAGGACGCAACACCGCGCGCTCCGCAAATCGTATTCGAACTGGATGTTCCGGTTATGGGCATATGCTACGGTATGCAGACGATGGCCGCGCAGCTGGGCGGCGTGGTTGAGATCTCTCACGTGCGTGAATTCGGCTATGCGGAAGTGCAGGTGGAAGGCCAGACTGCGCTGCTGCGGGATATTCACGATCGCGCCGATGCGGAAGGTAAGCAGGTTCTGGATGTATGGATGAGCCATGGCGACAAAGTCACGGCGCTCCCTCCCGGTTTCAACGTAATGGCAAGCAACGCCGCAACGCCTAACGCTGCCATAGCGGATGAGGCACGCAAGTTCTACGGCATGCAATTTCATCCGGAGGTCACCCACACCCTCCAAGGCAAGGGCATTATCGAGCGATTCGTGCACGAAATTTGCGGTGCCGGTTACGACTGGAACATGCCCGATTATATGGAGGAAGCAATCGGTAAAATCCGTTCCGAGGTAGGGTCGGATGAAGTTATCCTTGGTCTCTCCGGCGGAGTCGATTCATCGGTGGCGGCAACTCTTATTCATCGCGCTATCGGAAAACAGCTCACTTGCGTATTCGTGGACAATGGCCTCTTACGGTTAAATGAAGCCAAACAGGTAATGGACACCTTTACCAGAAGTCTCGGAGTAAAAGTCATCCATGTCGACGCCAGTGGAGAATTTCTCAAGCACCTGCAGGGCGTTGCCGATCCAGAACAAAAGCGCCGTATTATCGGACGAGAATTTGTCGAAGTATTTCAGCACGAAGCCACCAAAGTCTCCAATGCCCGTTGGCTTGCCCAGGGAACGATTTACCCTGACGTGATTGAATCCGCCGGCGGTAAAACTAAAAAAGCCCAGACCATCAAATCCCATCACAATGTCGGCGGTTTGCCCGATACGCTACATTTGAAATTGCTGGAGCCTTTGCGCGAATTGTTCAAGGATGAAGTGCGTGAGCTTGGGTTGGCACTAGGTTTACCGCACGACATGTTGTTCCGTCATCCTTTCCCCGGTCCCGGTTTGGGAGTCCGTATTCTCGGCGAAGTAAAACATGAATACGCCGAGTTGCTCCGGCGTGCCGACGCGATTTTTATTGAAGAACTACGGATTTCCGGCTGGTACGAAAAAACCTCGCAAGCCTTTGCCGTCTTCCTGCCGGTAAAGTCAGTGGGGGTAATGGGCGACGGGCGCACCTACGATTACGTGGTGGCATTAAGAGCAGTCAAAACAGAAGACTTTATGACTGCGCACTGGGCGGAACTTCCTTATACCCTACTAGCCAAAGTCTCCAATCGCATCGTTAACGAAGTACGCGGCATCAATCGCGTGGTTTACGATATTTCTGGCAAGCCGCCGGCAACAATTGAGTGGGAGTGAATCTTTCCTTTCCGCAACCATCTCTTGCATCATTTTTTACGCAAAGCCTTGCCTAAACCACTTCTCGTTTGATGAAGATAGTTCTTTCCACATCTACCATTCTTCTGCTGATGCTGTGCCTTACCAAGTCAGTACTAGGCGAAGGCAAACCATTAGAGAACGAAAAAGTACCAACCGTGAATCCGGCTGCGCAACTCATTGAACGCCACAATACGGAGATCAAGGTTAAAGTATCGAACGATGGTGAACAGATTACTGTAGACGCAACTTTTACTGTCCCGGTTTTACCCCAGCATGCATGGGCAGTATTGACAGACTTCGATAACATACCCAACTTTATTTCCAGCATACAGTCGAGCAAAGTTACCGATAGGTCAGGCAATAGCATCTATGTCTCCCAAAACGGAATAGAAAAATACGGATTTCTCACTATTTCACTGGAATCGGTAAGGAAAATCAGTTTATTTCCTTTTAATAAAATTCAAGAACACATGATTAGTGGGAGCATGCGCAAAATGGATGAGATGACACAATTATTGCCCGAGGGGAAACACACGCGCATCATCTACCATGCAGATATTATCCCGGGTGCCTGGATTGCCAGATTTGCAGGATCTATTTTCATCGAGAATGAGGTGCGAAAGCAATTTCAGGAAATAATCAATGAGATAATCCGCAGGAAGCAGCTAATTATCACCAGCGGTTGACAACGTCTCAACAACTAGTGGATAAAGCTGCGGTTGAGCTGAGATCTTGAATATGCCCTCGGAATGCCTGTTGGATGGTCTACTTTTTCAGGAGAACCCAAAGTTTCCATTTGGGCTTCAAGCCACAAATATTTTTGTCAATACAGCGGATAGCACGGGAAAGGAACCTTCACCATCAAACTAATCGCTCAAAAGCCAATACAAGCAATCCTGCGGTGAAAATTTTCAGCGAGAACATTGGGGCTTTGAAGCCACCACAGCTCCTCGCTAGCTCCAATACAATAATTTCTTACAATGGCTTACGTCCGCTTATGACTCTTAAAAGGATCACCACGATAGCGATTACCAGAAGAATGTGGATAAAACCACCCATGGTATACGAACTCACCAATCCAAGTAGCCACAGGATGATCAAAACAACAGCGATAGTGTAGAGCATGATATTTACCTTATGATGGTTAATTTATCGATGATCGACGCAGCTAAGCATTTCACAGATACCTACGCGTAACCCGCCGACCTTCTCACCAAAGCGTTTTGCGTTTGCAGCCATGTGGAATCGTTGCCACACCCATTTCGGCCTTGCGCGACCCTCCCCGACGCAGCATCTTCGCCGCCGTCGCTGAGTTGCCGCTAGTCCACTCGCTTGGCATTAGCCTTTGCAGCGGCCTCTGCAGCTTTTGCTTCTTTTACACAAATATCTTTTGCATTGCCGGCCTTATCGTCGCACCGTTCTTTGGCCACCGCGTAGTCGGCTTCCAACTTAGCTGCGCGCGCTTCGTACCGGTTTTCCCTCGAAGGTTCATACTGGGCTTCAAGACTGGCCTTTGCGACTTCCTCCCTGCCCTTCGCTTCAGCCAAGCAGATATCCTTAACATTCCCAGCGAGCGAATCGCAGCGCGCCTTTTCTGCCTTGTATTCACCTTCTATGCGATTCTTCTCTGCTTTATACATGTCCTTAGACATGGGTAGCTCCGCCATCGCCCCGGAACTGAACACAACGCCGACTGCAATCGCAATAATGCTGAATTTACCCATGGTTTCCTTGGCTTGCGCGTGCTTGCTATGTCACTCGTCTGACAATATCTGAGCGGCAGTCGCATTCACAACATGCCGCTCCGCTTTATTTCGGGGGATACACATCCTTTGGTGGATAGACATCCTTCTGATTTCGTTCCCAATCGGAAATCTGCTCTTCCGCCTCTTCCTTACTGATCCCGTACGATTCCTGTATTCTCCCGGCAAGCTGATCGCGTTTGCCCGCAATCGTGTCGAGGCTATCATCGGTCAAATTTCCCCATTGTTCCTTGACCTTGCCCTTGAATTGTTTCCAGTTACCTTCTACTTGATCCCAGTTCATTTTTATACTCCTCCGATTGTGGTTAATAATGGGTACCAGAATGCTGTTTACTTCTTGATGCTCATTTCATTGATGACATTCTTTACGCCCTCGACTCCTCGTGCAACCTGGGTTGCAAGGTCGATCTGAGTCTGGTTATTCACAAACCCGCTGAGCTGGACTTCCCCGTCGCGTGTCACCACACCGACGTCAGAACTCTTGATGCTCTCCTCAGCAAGTAATGCGGCTTTGACCTTGGTGGTGATGATTCCGTCATCCATCTTTTCACCCATCGTGGTGGTGACAGCCTTTAGGGTCATATTATTGATCACATTTTTGACATCCTCGACTCCCCTCGCAACCGCTGTGGCACGATCAATTTGAGTTTGGTTATCCACAAAACCGCTAAGTTGGACTTCGCCCTTGTGTGTTTCAACCTTGATGTCTGAACCCTTGATATCCGCATCCGCCAGCAGCGCGGATTTGACTTTGGTGGTAATAGTGCCGTCATCTATCTTCGTTCCAACTGTGGTCTCAGCCCCGGGTTTAGGGGTTTTATCCTCAGTTTTTCCACAAGCTCCAATGGATAGTGCGCTGATAAGCGTTACGGTCAGAACAAGTAATTTATTATGCATATTCATGCTTTTTTTTCTCCAGTAGAATTGAAATGAAATCTGCCGTGGTTTGCAGCCAAGGCCAACCGATACCTTGTTAGGCGCCAGTGCCCCACAGTTTCAATCATTTCATTTCGTCAGCAACTGTTCAGTGCGCTGGCGTACATAATTAGAAAAAAGACAGTCCCGCTGAATTGTTTAATCTCAGTTCAGTTATAACTTTCGACTGACAGAGCAGCATGGCGATGGGGAGCTGTATAACGTTCGCTAGCAGCTCCGGGTTGAAGAATTGGAAGCGAAAGTGAGAGGGATAGATCGGAATTTTGAAGGCCAATAACTCGTTGTTCTATTGACTGCAAGCGTAGCCTACGAAGCCAAGTGCGTTATCAATGAGCCCTGCTTGTACTGCCATTCGCAGGGGATTTACTCAAAGATTACTTGGTACGCAGTTTTTTCCATTCCTTTATTTGGCCTTCATAGCAGCGCTACCTAAGCACTAATTGCCTTGAAATCTGGTCAAAAGCTCCGCCATTGGCAAAATGCACATTCTGCGCTTCCTTCCAACCACCGAAGAGATCGTCGATAGTAAAGAGGTCCATGGATGGAAATTGCCTCGCGTATTTTACGGCCATCTTTTCATCCCGCGGGCGGTAATAATGCTTGCCCGCGATATCTTGAGCTTTCGCGGTGTGGAGGTAATCGAGATAGGCTTTGGCGACCTCGCCTGCACCATTCTGACTGATTTCGTTGTCAACCACACTGACTGTAGGCTCAGCCAGGATCGACGTGGACGGAGTAACGATCTCAAACTTATTTCCAACCGGTCCACTGGCAACCCAATGAGCTTCGTTTTCCCACGCTAGCAGCACATCGCCCATGTCACGTTCGACGAACGTCGCCATCGCACTATGGCTTCCGGAATCCAGCACCTTAACGTTAGCAAACAATTTCTTGACGAATTCGAATGCGCTCATGTGGCTACCCCCGGGTTGTTTGAGCGCATAGCCCCATGCCGCCAGATAATTCCAGCGAGCGTTGTCTGAAGTCTTGGGATTGGGTGTAATCACTTCGACGCCCGGCCGTGCGAGATCATCCCAATCTCTTAGCTTCTTCGGGTTGTCTTTGCGTACCAGAAATACGATGGTTGAAGTATAAGGCGAGTTTTGCGGCAAGGCCTCCTGCCAATCGGGCAGTGTGAACTTGCCATTTTTTCTCAGTGCATCCCTGTCATAGGACAAGGCAAGTGTAACGACATCAAGCCCGTCGATCGCAGCTCGTATGGGTACACCCGATTTGCTGTGAGCGTGTTTCACCGTCACCGCGACGCCAGAGCGCGCTTTCCAGTGTCTAGCAAATGCCTTATTGAAATCCTCGTACATCTCCCAGGCAGGATCTGGATTGTTGTTGTAAGAGATACTATGCAGGGCGGCAACCGCCGCACCTAAACTGAGCAGAACTGCAAGAACCGCGAAGATAAAACGGGAGCGATATGAATGCATTTTCATTCCTCCTAAACGAAAGTAATAGCCAGGGAAGAAATTTAGCATTTGTTTGTTTCAGCAGCGTTGCATAAAAATGAACAAATTGAGTAGGTTTTCGTGCTTTACTGAAAACAATCCGAAATCCGGCAGTTGAACGAGGGGAAGTATGCAATCCCCTGGAGCGGCGTCACTAAAAAGGTGAAGGTCAAGTTTTGCAAGAATGGGTTTCATGACAGCGAGCTGAAAAATGAGCGGCCAACTGCGGAGTTAGCTTCAAGAGTCCGGGAAAAAGGTGACAATTCCAGAGTCGCCATGTATAGAATTGGTTGCAATACGATAATTGATCTGGTTAGGGAGAAGATCGGGTGAATATAAAACGCTTTACCAAATTTTCCAATGTGGCCCTCGCGCTGTTACTGACGAGCATCGGTGCGTTGGTATTTCATTCACTGAACATTCGAGACGACATTAACAGCAACGAACGACATCGATTCCGGGCGATTCTGCTTGCCGATGAGCTACTTCAAAGCTCTGAAGATCTTACCAACATGGCGCGCAATTATGTGGTCACCGGAAATCCGATATATAAGCGTTATTTTTTTCAGATACTCCATATCCGCGACGGCAAACTTCCACGTCCGTTGAATCATACCCCAACTTATTGGCACCTAGTAGCCGCGGGCGAAGCTCCCGCTGTCGAGCACGGCGATACGATTCCTTTACTGGAAATGCTGCGCCGGGAGGGTTTTAGCGATGAAGAATTTGCCCTGTTGCGGGAAGCCAAGGAGAATTCAGACAAGTTGGCAAAAGTGGAACAAAAAGCATTTGCGGCCCTGAAAGGCCTGTATGACGATGGACAAGGTAATTTTACGGTCCGCCGTGCGCCCGACCGCGAATTCGCCATAAACTTATTGTTTGGTAAGCGCTATATTGCAAGCAAAGCCAGCATCATGGAGCCGATTCAGAAGTCCATGGATTCATTCAGCAGACGCACGCAGACGGAATCAAACGTAGGACTGGCCCGGCTCGAGCGCTTGATTATGTCCGAGATGGTGCTCATTTTCATCGCCCTCCTTGCTACGGTGGCTATCGTTTTATATACCCGTCTCGGAATACTGCTCCCTCTGGCCGAACTTGGACGTCAAGTAGCCGGCATCACCCGCGGCATCCGCCCCCACCGTTACGGCAAAGCCACAAACAATGAAGTGGCGGAACTTGGCGAAGCGTTAGTCCTTGCGGATGCAGAAAAAAGGCAGCTACTTGAAAAAGAGCGTATTGCCCGGAATGAAGCTGAGCGCGCCAGTCAGCTTAAGGACGAATTCCTGGCAACCCTCTCCCATGAACTCCGAACACCGCTGAACGCGATCCTGGGATGGTCACAGCTCATCTTGAGCGGGACCATGAAGAATGAGGACGTTCGTCGGGGCCTGGAAACCATCGAGCGAAATGCTCGCGCGCAAAATAAGCTCATTGAAGATCTTCTTGAAATGAGCAGCATCATCTCTGGAAAAGTAAGGCTCGACATGCACCGATTGGATATTGCCAGCCTGGTCGAGGCAGCAGTTGAGTCGGTGAATCCAACCGCACAAGCCAAAGGCATTATTCTGCAAAAAACTATTGACCGGCGAATCAGCCCGATATCAGGCGATTCCAACCGGCTTCAGCAGGTCTTCTGGAACCTCCTCTCCAATGCGATAAAATTTACGCCGAGGGGCGGTAAAATAGAAATTTCCGTCGAGCAGATAGGCTCATATCTCGAAATTAAAATCAACGATTCGGGCTTGGGTATTACACCAGAATTCATGCCCTATGTTTTTGATCGCTTTCGGCAGGCCGATCCCTCACTTACTCGACAGTATGGCGGCTTGGGTCTGGGCCTTGCTATTGTCAAGCAACTGGTGGAACTGCATGGTGGAACAGTTGGGGCAGAAAGCGCGGGCGTGGGTAAAGGGGCGTTATTCATTGTGAGCCTGCCGCTTGCCATCGTTAGCAACAATGTGAAAAATGGTTCGTTATCCAGCGACAATGTGAAAAATAGTTCGCTAGCACTAAAGCGCAACCCCTTCGATCGAGAGGAGCTTTCGCTCTCAGGAGTAAAAGTATTAGTGCTTGACGACGAGCTGGACGCACGTGAGCTCATCAAACAAATACTGAGTCGCTGTCAAGCCATTGTGACTACTGCCACCACTGCGAGCGAAGGATTGGAACTTTTAGCGACTGAAAAACCTGACGTAATTATCAGCGACATCGGAATGCCGGAGAAGAATGGGTATCAATTCATTCGAGAGGTGCGAATTCTCCCTGCGGAAAGCGGGGGCAGAACCCCGGCTATCGCACTCACGGCATTCGCTCGCCCGGAAGACAAAATCAACGCAATGAACGCTGGCTATCAGGAGTACCTTACCAAGCCTGTCGAGCCGCAAGAGCTGGTTGCCGCGATTTGCAAGCTATTGGAACGAGACGAAGAAACGGCAATTGAAAATTCTGATTCTGATCTTGGCCGGGAAAAATAATCCGGTAATATAATCGTAATGTTAATCTCTCTCGCTCGCCAATCGTTTTGAATCTCTTTTATATTCCGTAGCAAAAATTGGCAACATCAGCCTGGTCCTGACTATGCAAATGACCTGGTGATTATTTTAGATCTGCCCATGAATCATTCCCAGTTTGACGTTCACGTAGGATGGGTTGAGCGTAGAGTAACCCATCAAAATCCGCACAATGCCAATTACCTCGGCCGCTGGCGGCGCATCAAGGCAGCGTTTTCTCGCAGCGTGCCAGATTAATCCCGAATGTGAAATAACCCGAATGATAGATTACCCTGCGCTCCGCCCCTCCTGCTAAAAATCGTACAGAGGCCTACTTTACAACCGGCTCGACAAGCACCGCCACGTCCTCGGCTCCCCACAAATGCGATTCGCATTTCTCGCATTTTCTCACATCGATTAACCACTTTGTCATAGACCGCCGCCTGAAAACCGCGGCAGTCACAGCGGCCTGTAAAGCGCGCTGGCATGGAGCCTGCGGCAATATGCCACATGCGGCAATATGCCACGTTGATTTATTGGTATGAATAATAAATACTCGGCCGCATCGGTATTGCTGATGAGCATTCCGATATAGCGATGTTTTATTTTCCAATCTTAAGTTAATCGAGGGAGACTCCATATGAAAAAAACACTTAAATATGCGTTGCTTCTGGCTGGCATGACTTCATTGCCAGCGATGGCCCACATTGGCTATGGCGGCCGCAACTTCGGCACTTTCGATGATACGTATGCCATGTCTACCCTATCGGGCAAGGCGGCTACGGGCAACTACGGCTGGATCGACGGTACGGATGCCGACAACGGCGACAGCCACAAGTTGCAGGCCTACCGCTTCACGTTGCTTGAATCCACCAACGTTACGCTCTCGTTCCAGGAGGCAACTTCCCAAGTCACAGACCATCTCGACAACGTGTCCACTTCGCAACTCGGACTGATGCCCGGTTTTTCGCTCTACCAAGGGCTTGCACATGTCGCTCCACAACCTGCGGATCATGATGGATCAGATATATCGAAGGCTAATCGTCCCGATTATGCCGAAGGCTCATTCAAGGCGCTGACCGACTGGTCGATTGGCAATGAACCAGGCGATCTTAACGGCATGCCCATCCCAGCCAGCCTGAGTTTTTTCAAATATATCGGCCATGCCAATGACGGTACGGGCTTTGGTGCGGACGGGATGGCGGACGGCAAGGTTACGCATACTTTCATGAATCTGGCAGCCGGCGATTACTCGGTGTTCGTGGGAGGGTCGGATTATTTGACTCAGGATATCTCCAATCCAAATCTCCTGACTAAATATGGCGTCACCGGCACTCTGGTGGCAGGCGTAGTGCCCGAACCGGAAACCTACGCCATGCTGCTGGCCGGCCTGGGTTTAATGGGTGCAATCGCCCGGCGCCGCAGGCCGGCTGGTGACCGCTAGACCTCTTGACGTAACTGCCTGATAACTGACTGGGCTGGTGTCTCTCGCAATATCTCTCTGCACGTTATGCATTTATTCTAAGGAGAAATTCATCATGATTACATTCGACAAAAAGCTCGCGCTGGCTACATTGTGTTCCTTGACATTAACTTCCTTGTTCGCCTTGGCGCCCGCTGCTCATGCGGCAACCAATACTTTTGATGGGAATAATTTCACCGTGAGTTATGGAGTTTCCAATGGTAACCCCGCAAGTTCCCCTTTTTTTGAGACTGCTAGCGCACCTGCGACGGGTGGTGCAAGTGGCATCGAGATCGCCAGCCTGACCGGCTGGCAAATCGATACCATGGGCAATTCCTTGACGCTTAGCTGGAACAGGGCAGACGATTTCATGAATTTCGGCAGTCCCGCGTTCATTGGTTTCAAGATCTCCGATACCAGCAACCAGCTGTCCGACATCCTCGGTGCTTCAGTCACGAATACGACTTACACGCCCTCGATGTATGGCAATCTCGTGG
>JALYOY010000290.1 GCA_030856655.1 Pseudomonadota bacterium
TAACCTGGTCCTGCAGATAAACGGAAACCACGTCAACCACGCCATGATTATTGGCGGTGGGGCCGCCGGCGATGCCGGTGGGGTCCGGCCTGAATGTCAGGGGTACTCCGCTGATCGGATTGAAAAAAGGTACGCTTGAAGTTCTGCCGCCGTTGGTAAAATTGTTATTGAAATAGCCGTTATTGCGGAAATTATCCGTAACCTGGCGGCCATACTCCACGCCGGCCAGCAGTTCATGCTTCACTGGGCCGGTATTCAGTGCGTAAACAAAATCGGTCCGGTTGAAAACATTGCTGCGCTCGGTCGCATCGTTATAGGCCTGGATATTCACCGTTCCTGTGGCGTCTTGAGCCGTTGCCGACCCGCTGGCGAATACGTTCTGATAAAACTTATCATAGACAGCATAGCGTGTGTGATTGCGCACGGTTAGGCCATTGTCGAACGCATGCTCGACAAGCGAGTTGAGCGCCTTGACGTCAACACTGTTGGGGCTGCGGTTCGGGTCGCCGAAGAATGTCGACCGGTGGGTATCCGCGGGGCGGCCCGACTCCACAACGCCAGTTACCGTGCCAGCAGACGGTATGCCGCGATCGTTCACGCGGTTGTCCGTAAAATATTCCCCACCCAAAACGATCTTGGTTTGAGCGCTGGGCTTGATGGTAAAGGTGGGATTGACACCACCCCGTTCCACATCCACGCCGTTACGGAAGCTATTCGAGTGTTCGTACATCGCATTCAAGCGGAAGGCAACAACATCATTTATTGCCCGCCCGATGTCAATCGCGACCCGTTTATGACTGAACGACCCATACTGTACTGAAACTTCATTTATCGGCGTCCAGCCGGCCTCCTTGGTGACGCGGTTGATCACGCCACCCGCGCCCCCGCGGCCGAAAATCATTCCATTCGCTCCTCTCAATACTTCAACCCGCTCGATGTTGTAGAGATCGCGAAAATATTGGGCGTCATCGCGCAGCCCATCAACAAAAAAATCTCCTGTTGAATTGTTACCGCGAAAAATGACCGCATCACGATTGCCTTCTCCCTGCGACACGCCGACACCTGGAACATACCGCACCACGTCAGCGATGCTCAGCATATTTTGATCCCTGATCTGATCTTTCGTTACAACGGTTATGGATTGCGGTACATCGCGCAAAGGAGTATTGGTGCGGGTGGCACTGAAAGCTTGAGTGGCGAGGTAACCATCCGCCGGACCCGTTATGGTTGGCGCCGATACATTTACCGGCGGCAGTATGGCAATGCGGTTATCCGCCAAAACAGATTTCCTGATAAGGTATCCATTAGCTTGCGGCACCGCTTCCAGGCCACTTCCGACCAGCAGGCGATTTAGTCCGGCCTGAGTGGTAAAGCTACCCTTCAGTTCCTGTACTGCTATTCCTTTCACTTTGGCAGCATCAAATGAAACATTTATCCCTGCTTGTTTCACAAACTGGTTAAGCGCAGCTTCAAGGTAACCCGACGGAATATCGTATGACCGGGCGACGCTGGCGACGGGGGTATCCGTTTGAGCAAAAACGCCGCATGGAAGAACCATGGCAGCGCTCACGCCAAAGCAGATTAGCGTGCTATGTAGGACTTTTACCAGTGAAGTACGGTAATGCTTTTCTTTGGTACTGCTTTTGGTGGCGCGTTGGTGCGCTGCTTTTAATTGGCTGTCACTCCGTGACATAATTTTCCCCTTGGCAATGGTTAGTTACAACAATCTTGATTTCGCGGTTAAGTTATTATTTTTCTGTCTTAATCCAGATTGCTTGAATAACTCTAGTCGATGTATCCACGTTGCTTGTGTAAATAACATTAACAATCTTAACAGAACTAATAATGCGACGCATTCGCATTCTAGCATAATCGTGAATAAGCTTCCACCTAAATTGAACCGGACTATAATAAATTTTTACAGCCGCGTTCTGTCGTAGCGGGCTCGGCTGATTCTAAAAGAAGGTATCGGTATGAAGGACGGTAAACCAACTAAACCACCAAGCCAACCGGGCTAGCGCACTCAGCGGAGGACTCGTTTCTTCCGCAAAGGTTGGGTTGAACGATGGCTCTCAAGCTTCATATCATCATTTGCAGCACTCGGCCAGGCCGAGTCGGGCCTTGCATTGCCAGGTGGTTTCACGAGGTCGCCGTGCAACACGGCAAGTTTGAGGCCGTGCTGATCGATCTCGCGGACTTCAATCTCCCGGTATTCGATGAACCGGAACACCCGGCTCTCCAGCACTATTGCCATGAACACACCAAGAAATGGGCTGCCAGCGTGAATGCGGCGGATGCCTACGTATTCGTGACGCCGGAATATAATTACGGACCTCCACCCTCTCTTTCAAACGCCTTGAATTATGTTTACAGGGAATGGAACTACAAGCCTGCCGGGCTTGTCAGTTATGGTGGAGCCTCGGGTGGCATGCGTTCGGCCCTGATGGAAAAGCTCATCTTAACCACCCTGAAGATAATGCCAATAGTGGAGGCTGTCGCAATACAGAATGTTGCCGCACACCTTGAACATAACAAGAACTTCACGCCCAATCCTCATCATCTGAGTTCGGGAACATCGTTGCTCAACGAACTGCATAAATGGGCTCAGGCGCTGAAGACAATGAGGCAATGAATATCTTTGACTGGGCCGCCGCTACCATGATCGGCTTCACTATCGCCGGCTGAAATGCCCTGGACTGGCGCCTTGCTTTCGTTATTGCACGAACACCATACGTCGCTGGTCGTGGCGCGCAACGCCATGCGTGTGGCCAATGACAATGACGCGGCGGCATGAAAAACTTCGTCTGTTGAGCATGACTTATTTCCTTGTTAGGAAAGTTGCCGTGATCGCGATCGTTTGGATGGCGACGGAACCACACCCGGCTTGATCAAGGGAGCCTTGCAGCGGAAATAAACTTCCGTTGGCATCCACAGACCAAGGGTAATGACCCCCACAAGATCATGCCCCAAAGTGCGGTAGACGATGACGTCATTTATCCCCTGACCATGGCATTCCGCCGAGATGACCTGGGGGTTTCGCAGTAGTCCCCAAAAGTACACGTGCATGGTCTTCTTCAAATACCCCTCGGTATGGCCCCTGGGCTTGATAGGGTCTGAATCCGGCACAGTGATCTGGAAGCTGGCACAGCCAGGCAGGACCAGAAGGCCGGCCATGCAGGCGATAATACATGTGGAGCGAAGATTTTTCATTATTCTGGGAATCATCGCTTGGCGGAAATCCCCGTTATTTTGCTATCGGTCGCGGCGTTCATTTGTCACTTAGCGTCATCCGCTTCATTGTGGTGCGTTCAGAATCGAAGGCATGGTTGTCGTCGTATAACCTTTTTGTCCCTGGATCTCCCCGTTTACTGTATAGATGGGGCATGGCTGCGATTGGTTAGGTGCAGCAAGGGATCGTGTTGTAGTGACCTTGACGATGCGCCGCATAGTTTTCCCCGCAGTTGCCTCCCCAGCCAGGTCAGGGGGATCACAAACCACATGCCCGTTAAATCTATGGAGAGGTACGTCCTGCGGCATATAACTGCCAGGAAACTGGAATCCGAGTCTGCTATTAACTCCCGACATGCCGTTAATTGATAATGGCATGGGCAACACTACCAAAGGAGTGCCAGGCGGCGTGTAGTCAGGGGAGCGACTGTTAGGAAAGCGGTCCCGAGGGTAGGGGGAGTAATGGTTGTGATTAGGGGCTGCTCCCGTAGCGAGGAACGGGCTGTTCTGGGGCATATTTTGACTCAAATCGTAAGTCATTCCCGTTGGAACAGAGCCCGGGTTCACGTTCAGGTAGTTTATCTCCTGCGCCGCTGTGTCACTTGAATGGCCTGAACAGGCCCAGCCGAGTACGATAAGCAATGCGAGATGCTTGATCATGAGATTGAGTTATTCAAAAAACATCCAGGAATCAAACTATAAGCCATCTCAAATGATTATATATATACCAGCACCCTGGCCCACAATTATTTATAGCATTAGTACAGAATAAATCAATTGTTGAAAAGGATGAGATTAATTCTGTAAATTCACAATTGCGGCTTGCGGATAGCTATCTCCTAGGCCGCTGGGTTGCCAGCGATCTCTATTAATGAGTCCAGGCTCCGTCTGAATAAGCTTATTTACTTACTTGTCCGTACTCGCGGTTCGTGCGGGAACGCACAGAAAAGCTGGTTGAGAGGCGTAACCTCTTATTCTGCAATTTCGCTAGCTAATGAGGAAAAGCCAAAAAAGAGGCCCTATCGGGTGCTAAGGATCGTATGTAGATGTGGTGGGTGCGGGAATGGGTTGTATGAAAGCACGAAGGCGAATGACTGATTCCCCCGATAGGCCGGATCAAAATGTGGCAAAGTCGGCCTCATCAGATCGCCCTGCGGTAGCGCCAAATATATCCTTGTGGGGTTGCGCTCTTTGTATTTTTAGACCGAGTTTCCAGTCTCATCTGTGTCTTTTATCCATCCAGTCCTGCCAAATTGCTATTAACAACAAATCGCTTGACAAATGCTGGTAACGCTATATAATATGAACCTATATTGTGGGTTTTTATGCGCCACACAGTGTTATGTTAAACCCGCTTAAGTGGGTTTTTTGTCCTCCGCCCGCTTAAGCGGGTTTTTTATTGTCTGCCCGCTTTAAGCGGGTACTTTTTTGCCAGCATCAAAACCCGCCTTATGCGGGTTTTTTTATTCCTGCCCGCCTTGCGGCTTTTTTTCCGGATTATAGACAACGCAAATGATCACTCCAGCGATTACCGCAATAGTCATTGCCGTCCTTGCCGCGCTTGCCTTTAGTGGCGGATTCGCACTTAGCGATTGGCGAATGGCATCGCAGATACAGCGGCTCAATTCCAATAATGCAGTGCTATCGGCGGCAAACGATAAGTGTGCTACCGATATTCAGTCTGTACGTATGGCGATGGAGACGCTGACCGCAACGACGGCCACAAGGGAAAAAAACGCAGCCATGGCAATGCGGAGTGCGGCAACAGCAGCGGCAAAACATACAAATAACGCTAACAAAATACGTTCTCTTCCGCCTGTAGCGCCCGCTAAACAGTGCGAAGTCATTAGCACAGAGCAAATAAAGTACGTGCAAAGCCGCCACCAAAATGACTAGATTGGCGCCATCCGGCATTGCTCGTCGTTGCATATGAATAACTATGCGCCTCCTCGCGCCTTGCCTGGCGCCAATCGGAACTGGCGCGTCCGGTAACTGCTCGCCGTTATATACGGAATAATCATGTGCATCTTCGTGCCTCGCCTGACGTCGATCAGAATTGACGCATCGGTACTTCTCGTCGTTGCATATGCATGACTGTATTTTCTTCCTCCCGGCCTGATATCACGAGTCTTTACTGATATTTCGCCCTTTTATTCATTTGCTTCTATTAGCTTCTATTACATAGCGATATTTATGACGCATTACCCAAGCCTGGCGTTGGCGCCATTTGTGGTTGTTTTGGCGGGATGCGCCGGCAAACCCGTCATCCAGACACAAGTAGTAGAAAAACCCGTTGCCGTCCTATGCCGCGTGGAAACACCCACGGAGTGCAAATCGGCCTACGCGGTTGACCGCATATCCGCAAAGGATGACGCCTTGACTATCAATCGGGCGCTACGCGCGGAGATAGAGGAACGTTCGGCCTGCGAAATTAAACTGCTTGCGGCGGTAAAGGGATGCAATAGCCAGCCGCTTAAAGAACCGAATCATGAGTGAGCGTGAATTGCTTGCGAAGAAAGCGGCGGAAAATCCAGCAAACACAGCATCGCCAAGCAAAAAAAGAGGTGCGCCGACAATAAAAACTCCCGAACTGGTGGACGCAATCTGTGCGGGGATCTCACTTGGCAAATCAGCACGGGCGATGTGTGTGGAGGCTGGCATCAGCCAAAGGGTTTTATGGAACTGGCTGGCAAGCGATGCAGCGCTTATGCAGCAATACCTCCGCGCCAAGGAGCTGTGCGTGGACGCTTATGCGGAGGAAATTATTGAAATCTCCGACGACGGATCGAGAGACACCTACACCGACGACAAGGGTCGGGAGGTGATAGATCGGGAGGTTATCGCGCGCTCTCAGCTGCGCATTGATGCGCGCAAATGGTATGCATCAAGGCTGGCGCCAAAAAAATATGGGGATAAATTGTTCAGTGCAAACGAAAGCGGCGATACAAATAAGCCGATCGTGCATAGAGTCGAGGTAGCCTTTGTTACCGTTGCCCCGGCCGTTGCCGGCAAGTAATGGATCATCATGATCACATATATTTGATAGCGGCATGACTGAGCACAGGGCGGAATTTCCCCAAAAACTCCGGTTTTTGTTTGAAGCTACAAGATACAAGATTTTATACGGCGGCCGTGGCGGCGCAAAATCATGGGGTGTCGCCAGGGCATTGTTGATCCAGGCCGCAGCCACGCCGCTGCGCATATTATGCGCACGCGAGTTTCAGAATTCGATTGCCGAGTCGGTACATCACCTGCTACAAGCCCAGATGACCGAAATCGGCCTGCGATCGTTTTACGAAGTGCAAAATAATGTCATCCTGGGAAGAAACGGGTCCGAGTTTTTATTTGCCGGATTGCGCAACAATGTTGCCAAAATAAAGTCGTTCGAGGGCGTTGACCGGGTCTGGGTGGAAGAGGCACAGGCGGTAAGCAAATCAAGCTGGGATACGCTTATTCCGACAATCCGGAAGGATGGCTCGGAAATCTGGGTCACGTATAACCCCGAACTGGAAACCGACGAAACTCACCAGCGCTTCGTGATAAATCCGCCGGCGGCCGCAGTCGTCGTAAAGATCAACTGGAATGACAATCCTTGGTTTCCAGAGGCCTTGCTGAAGGAAAAGGACGAGCTCAAGGCGCGTGATCCTGACGCCTACCAGAATATCTGGGAAGGTAACTGCAGGGTGACGCTGGATGGCGCGATCTACGCCAGGGAGTTGAGGCTGGCCCAGGAAGAAGGCCGGATACGCAGCGTGCCCTACGACGCCGCGAAACAAGTGCATACGTTCTTTGATCTGGGCTGGGCCGATAACACCAGCATATGGTTTGCGCAAGCTGTCGGCGGCGAACTCCGACTAATCGATTATTACTCTAACAACCAGATGCCCATTCAACATTACATCTCGATGCTGCAGGATAAGGCATACCTGTACGGCACGGATTGGCTGCCACACGATGCCAGGGCCAAGACTCTTGCTACAGGCCGCAGCGTGGAGGAAATCATGCTAGCGGCCGGGCGTAGGGTGAGGATAGTGCCGAATCTATCCATTTCTGATGGTATCAATGCCGCGAGAACCCTATTCAATCGTTGCTATTTCGACGAGGCGAGGTGCGCTGAAGGGTTGCAGAGCCTGAGGCATTATCGATTCGATGTGGATCCTGATTCCAGACAATTCAGCGGCAAGCCCTTGCATGATCACCATAGCCACGCAGCGGATGCCTTCAGGTATTTTGCCGTGTCTGCCGAAGACGATAAACCCGCGGGTAGCGCACGCGGTATCAGCATGAAGGGCTGGCGCGCATGATGGAGCCTTCGACCGGGACGAACAGATCAGCGGATATCGCGGCGGACATATCGGTCGAGGCATACGATCGCATCAGCCGGGACATCCGGAATCAGCCGAAATGGCGGCTCGACGCCGATACCGACTGCGACTATTACGATGGTGCGCAGACATCGATAGAGGTAAACCAGCGTTTAAAAGACGCTGGCATTCCTCCCCAGGACTCGAACCTCATCAAGCCGACGATCAATGCCGTGCTGGGTATCGAGGCGCGCAGCCGCACGGATTACAAAATCACTGCCGACGATGCGCGGCAAGCTGAAATCGCCGAAGGACTCTCGGCGAAGATTAAAGAGGTCGAAACCGAATCCAGGGCGGATAGGGCTATGTCCGACGCCTACTCGAGCATGATTCGGGCAGGTGTCGGATGGGTCGAGGTCTCGCGTGAATTCGATCCGCTCAAGTATCCGTATCGCGTGCGGGAAATCCATCGCAACGAAATCTGGTGGGACTGGACATCGAAAGAGCCTGATCTGTCCGACGCGCGTTATTTGCGGAGAAATAAATGGCTTGACCACGCGCAGGTTGCAAGAATGTTTCCGGATCAGGCAGAACTCATCGGCAACAGCTGGAGCGGATGGAGCAACCTGGACGTGTACGAAGGATCCGACACGGGTATGGCGCGAGCTTACGAGATCGAACAGGCATGGGGACATAGCCAGGAAGATTATCTTAACCGCAGTTCCGGAATGGTCCGCCTCTCGGAGTTGTGGTATCGGCATTTTGAGGATTCATTTGTGCTGGCACTTCCGGATGGCAAGGCTATCGAGTATCGGGAAGACAACCCGTATCACCAGGCCGCGCTTAGCAAAGGTTTAGTGCAAGTTCAGAAATCTCTGCTTTCCAGAACGCGCCTCGCTATTTGGCTGGGGCCGCATAAGTTGATGGATGTGCCGACGCCATTGCCGCACGGAGATTTTCCGTATGTGCCTTTCTGGTGCTTCCGCAAGGACCGCAGCAGGACGCCATATGGACTGATCCGCGATATGCGCGGGCCGCAGGACCAGATCCTTGACCTGGATATTCTGCTGTATGAGGTCCTGAACTCGGTCAAGGTCGAGGTGGATAACGACGCGCTCGATCTCAGCCAGAATACATATCAGGAAGTCGCACACAACGTCAGCAGCCTGCGCTCGATGACCGTACTGAATTCGCAGCGTCGAAATGCCGGCGGATTCAGGGTAACCCGAGAACACGCCCTGGCTGCACAAGTGTTTCAACTGATCGAGGAACGTAAACATAGAATCGAGGCAGTGAGCGGCGTGTACCGGGCAATGCTCGGAGCATCGACGCAAGCCACTAGCGGCGTTGCCATCAACAATTTGGTGGAGCAGGGCTCTACTGTTCTCGCGGAGCCCAACGATAATTTCCGCTATGCCCGGCGCCTGGTCGGCCAGCAGCTTCTGGCATTCGTCAAATGCGACATGCTGGGCAAACGGGCAGGCGTGGCGGTAAAGCAGGGCAGCAAACAAAAGACGGTATATTTTAACCGCGAGGTAATGACGGATTTCGGCCCGGTGATCGAGAACGACATCGAGACCGCTCAGGTCAGGGTTGTACTGGAAGATATACCGGCAACGCCGAGTTTCAGGGCACAGCAGTTGCAGGCATTCACGCAGATTGTGCAGGCGGCACCATCGGCATATCAGGCTGTACTCTATCCGGCCATGCTGGAATTATCCGATGTACCGAATCGGCATGAGTTGGCGGATCAGTTGCGCAAAGTAGGCGGTGTGGCCGGCGAAGATCAGCAAGCACAGGTCATGCAGCAGCAATTTCAGGCGCAGCTGCAGCAGGCCGGGCAAATAGTTACAGAATTACAGGCGCAGCTGGCAAAGGCGCAGCAAGGATTGAATGACAAATCGCGGGAATTGGACTTGAAAGAACGCGATTTGGAAATCAAGGAAGAGAAAATCGTGATAGATGCAAAGCTGAAGGCTGAGCAAATCGCGATGACTCATATGGAGCATGCACAAAACTACAAGGAGCTAAAATGATTCGATTATTGTTTGACACAACCATTGCCGGCGTGAGGCAACCCGCGGGTTCTATTCTTAATCTCGAACCTACCATCGAGGTTGGATACATAGCGAAAGGCGATGCGGACAGGAATGCGCTGCCGCAATTGATTGGTCAATCCTACGCTGGCTGGACCCGCTCATCGGCGAATTCCGTCGAAGACGCGAGTTTGGTGACTCTCACAACGGTAACAGTTCCAGCCGGCACAATGGGATTAAATAGCAAGCTTGTAATTATTGTAGATTGGGATTACCCAAACTCGGCCTCTGCCAAAACATTGGCGGTGGATTTAGGTGGTTCGAACATATCTGCGATACAGCAAACAACTGGAAACGTGGCGGCGAAAATTCTTCTGGAAGTTCAGAACTTGAACAACCTGGCCTCACAAAAAACAATTAATGGCTCAAGCTTCGGAGTACAGCCGAATGCTCGCATAGCCACCACAGAGGACACTGCGTTTAATGTACCGATAGACTTTAGATGTAAATGGGCCGCTGCTGTTACCTCCGAAAGCATTAAGTTGCTAGGCTATTCAATCTGGCATTACCCGGGGTCATC
This sequence comes from Pseudomonadota bacterium, assembly GCA_030856655.1. GTDB lineage: Bacteria > Pseudomonadota > Gammaproteobacteria > Burkholderiales > Nitrosomonadaceae > Nitrosospira. The sequence continues at coordinate 10,149 of JALYOY010000290.1, forward strand.
ATGACAGATTACGTCATAACCGATGGACGCATCCCGTTTTATCCTCCAAAGCATTATGGCGCGCACTTTACAGGATCGAGGGCTACGTTTTGCCTCGATGCTGATTTTGCCGGGTTAAATGCAAATGTCCTGGCGATCCCGAATCTGCCTATCAGTGTCCTGTCGTCCTCGCCCGTTGCAGTCGGGGAAGAATTTTTCGGGATCCATGTACATAAACGCGTAAATGATTCCGTAGTTGGAGTGACGGCCCGAACCGTGCGTTCACACGATATGCAGAATGCTAAGGCCATGTGGAAATCCATAGAACCCAGCCGTGGTGTATACAGTTGGGCGGCGCTTGATACATGGGTGAACATACATCGCGGCGCAGGCCGTGATTTAATTTTTACGCTGTTCGGAACCCCGCCTTGGGCATCTGCGAGGCCTTCGGAAGTAGGCGCTTACGATGCTGGCCATCCTGGCGTGCAGGCTGAGCCGACTAACATGGCGGATTGGGACTCGTTTTGCACCGCTGTTGCGATTCGGTATCTTGGTAAGATCAAGTATTACGAAGTCTGGAATGAGCCGAATTACCAGAACGACGGAACTGGCGTTACAGCTGCGGGGATTGCCGACAAGACTTTCTTCTTTTCAGGCACATTCGCAAAACTATCTGAAATGGTGCGCCGGGCAAATCAGGCAATCAAGGCGGTTGATCCTACCGCCAAGATAATTTGTCCTCCCGTTCAAGGTTGGACAACGACATCCGGCGCTTCCGATACATACTTCACCGGAATGATGGCTGCGAGTGATGGTGCTACCGGGACTATGAAAGATTGGGTGAATATTATAGGTGTTCACTTGTATTTGCCTGTACCGAACAAGGTGCAGGATCTGGCGGGGGTAATTGACAGGATCAACGCTGCAAAGACCGCTGCCGGGGTTTCCGCGCTGGCAACATGGGATACGGAAAGTGCGCCGATCAGTCCGGATGTTAGCGGACTCAGCGATAACGAGGCCAAGGCGATTATTGCCCGCTCCATGCTCACAATGGCGGCAAAGGGCATAGCTCGGACAGTCTATTATCAATATGACCACGTAGAAATGGGAATAATGAATCGTCCGGCAATCGCAGCCTACCGGGAACAGATTGCCTCATTGCTGAGAGGTGGGGCTATCCTGACCGTATCCGGCTTCAGGGATGGACGTGTAGCGTATTACTCCAATGCTGGGCTGACGTTTATCTAATCCATGGGACCAGAGCACAAGCCGCCATCGAGCGGCTTTTTTTATGGTTTTTTGCTCACGCGAACGCGCTCACGGCGATACCGCAGTTTATCGACCCTGCCACATTTACATGACAGGCCCGCTCACTGGGTTAAGCAGTAGGAGGAAAGGCAATGGAAGTAGATCAGCTGACGGATGAACAAATTGCAAACCTGACGCCGGAACAAATCGAGATGCTGGAGAGCGACCCAGACAAGCTCGGTGAAATTCTGGGCAAACAAGCGGCGAAAGACGAACCCGAGCAGGAGGAGCAGGAAAGCGCGCTCAGTGTCACGAGTAGCGGCGCGGGTGAAGATGAGCCGGTCGTTCTGAACAAGAGCGGCAAGGGGATTATTCCCTACGAGAAGCACAAGGGACTCAGGGTGGAGAACTCGGCGTTGCGCGAGCAACTTCAGGCGGCTCAACTGGAAAACAGTAAGGCGACCGAAAAGCTTGAAGCGCTCCTGAAACAGAAGGATGAGGCAGAGGGTACCAATATTGCCGTGGCCGATGACGCTTTGGCAAAACATCTGGAAACCCTCAAAGAGGATATGCCGGAACTCTATCAGGTAATCAGTGCTGTTCTTGAGGGAAGTCGCAAGCAAGGTGAAAAACTGGAAAAAACGCTTGAGGAGTTGAAGCGCGAAAAGGAGGAATCCACTCGCGCCGCACAATTCAGCGTGGAAGAGCAGGTCGCCGAAGCCAAGGACAACAACCCCGACTTGATGCATTGGGAAAGCAAAGACCCGGAAGCATGGGACGAAGCCTTGAAGCAGGACGAGATTCTGAGAACCAGCGGCAAATGGGCGACTAAACCCTATGCCGAAAGGTTCGCGGAAGTTGTCCGGCGCGTCAGGGCAATTATGCCGGAAGCTTCCATGACGCAAAAACAAACTGACCCAGAGCAGACAAAAGCCGAAACGAAAGCCAAGCTTGAGAAGGCTCCGGCGAGGAAACTTACAACCCTGTCGGATATTCAAGGTGGAGCAAATCCCGCCTCAGAACGCGAGCAGATCGAGAACCTGAGTCCTTTTGAACTGACTCAAAGGTTAATGAAGATGTCACCGCAGCAGGCGTCAGCCTTGAGAGCCGATCTTGATTAAAGGAATTAACTGAAATGGCCGAAACCAATGTAGCAAGCGGCAGTTCGATTGCCGTCAAGCACTATAGCGCCGCACTCTTTGCCAATACGCTGAGAGGCGCGTCGGCGATGGAAAATCTGGTCGGGCCGGTCGAACCAACCGCCGCAATGCAAAAAGTTGCCGGACAGACACAGCCCGGAATGCCGCTGGTGCGAATCGACAACCTGATGAAAAGTGCGGGCGATATTGTTTCGCTGGATCTGGTCGATACCGTAAGCGGGGAACCGCTGATGGGCGATGTCAATCGCGAAGGTAAGGGCAATACGCTTTCCTTCTCCTCGATGGAAATCAAGATTGATCTGGCAAGCAAGGTGATCGATGCGGGCGGCAGCATGTCGCAACAGCGCACCAAGCATAATCTGCGCGAGATCGCACTGGCGCAGTTGTCCGGCTATTTCCCCCGGCTCGATACGCAAGAGTCATTGGTCCATCTCGCCGGTGCCCGCGGTTCACAAACTGGCACGGACTGGACGGTGCCACTGCAAAGCGCTTCGAACTTCAGTTCGATCATGATCAACCCGGTTAAAGCGCCGACCTACAACCGCCACTTCGTGGTTAACGGCGCCGGCTTGACAACAGGTGGGCAGCAGTTAGGTTCCATCAGTTCCACCGATCTATTGAGATTGACCCATCTGGACAACCTGCGCAAGCGATTGGATGACATGGACCAGCCCCTGCAATCGGTAAAGCTCGCCGGTGACCGCGCCGCGCAGACTTCGAAAATGTGGGTATTTCTTGCCACGCCTAACCAGTACTCGGTGCTGTTAACAGAAGGGTCGTTGCGCGCATTCCAGCAAAACGCGGTGAACCGTGCAGCGTACCTCGATACCCGTCATCCGCTGTTTGCTGGTGAAGTCGGTATGTGGAACGGCATCCTGGTGATCAAGAACGAGCGGGCTATCCGTTTCCTGCCGGCAGAAATCACGAAGATCATTACTTCCGGCAATGCGGCGACCGCCACCGAAACCGATCAGGCCGTCAACCCGGCGCTAACCGCCGGTTATGCAGTGGAACGTGGCCTGTTGCTGGGTGCGCAAGCGCTTGGTATCGCCTACGGCAAAACCAAGGTCAGCGGCATGCAGTTCGGCTGGAAAGAGCATTGGTACAACTTCGAAAGCAATCTGGAGGTTATGGGCGAGAAGGTGTGCGGCAAGGCCAAGGTGCGCATGTCCATCGACGATGGCAATGGCTCTAAAGTGCCGACCGACTTCGGTGTGATCGCGGTCGATTCCGCTGTTCCGCTAACCTGAGGCGAGCGATAAGGGGCTGTAACAGGCCCTCGCTTCCTCCAATCATTAACAACCCGAATTTTCAAGGAGTTTATTAATGGCTACTTTCAGTGCAGCAGATTTGAACACCAGGAACCGCCACATGGGCGGTTATGGCAATGCGGTCGTTGTCTACGGCTCTGTCACGCCGGCTACAGGTGCTCTGGTGGATGTTTACCGTCCTGTCAGAATCCCGGCAGGTGTTCGCGTTACTGATCTGGACATCGTTAACGATGATCTGGATACCGGCAGTACGGCGTTTGCGGTCAAGGTTGGCTATGAGCCGGTGAACCCAGCGGAGGGCCCGGCTGCGGACGATGATTATTTCTCCGCTGCCAGCACATTCCTGTCCGCTGCCGGCCGTAAGGTATGCGCGTTTCAACCCATCAAGTTCGAGAAAGACGTGTTCGTGACGCTGATTGTTACAGTGGCGGCAACGACATTTGCTTCGGGCGCGGTAACCGCAATTGTCAAGGGCGACGGCGAAGGCGTTAAGTAAAGGATTAATACTGCGGTTTGGACAGTCCTTCGGGACTGCCCTTTTTATGGAGTTTGATATGCCTCAAGTGAAATACATCGGCACCTGCATTAAGACGGATAGCATCAACGGCGTTGGACTGCGCTGGGAACCAGGGCATGTCCGCAATGTGACTGCCGCGGTTGCCGAGCGCCTGCTGGCGTTTTCCGATACCTGGGAGCAAGGAGCGGGTGAAGAAGTTGCCAATGTAGAGCCAATCGGTCTAGCGCAAGCGGAAAAGCCGGTTGACGAGCCGCTGCCCGTGATCGATTTTCATTCCATGGACAAGAAGGCGCTGATTGAATTTGCCGAAACCAAGTACAACGAGCGGCTGGATAAGCGCCAAAGCGAAGATACTGTGCGGCACAAGGTCATCGACCTGGTTTCCAAACACGAGATGGATCACGCCTGATGGCCTTCACCTATCAATCCGTCGTGGATCTGGCACGTATTCCCCTCAACGATTCGGATAAGACGCGGTCTTCCGACGCCCAACTCCTGTCCTTCGCCAATCAAGGGATATTACAGGTGCTCAAGCGCCGGCCTGATCTGTTCGCCGGCCAATTTGCCAGCTTGCCCACTGGAGAAAAAGCGCTTGCCGACGCCTTCCCACTCCCGGCTGAGCATGCGCAGACCGTGGCGGATTATGTCACGGCACGGGCCGAGATGACTGATGATGAGCATGTGAATTCGGGACGCGCTTTAGTATTCGCGCAGTTGTTCGATGCAGAGGCTCAGCCGTGAAGCTGTGGAGCGATTTCTACGATCTGGTGATGCCTGACCTACCGGGTTGTCCATCAGTGGTGGTGGACAACTCCCTCCGTCAATCCGCAATCGCATTCTGTGAACAGTCGCTGGGGTGGAAATACGATCACCCTTCTGTTCCGGTTGTGCAGGGTATCGCTGAATACGCCTTTGTACCACCGGCTGATGCTGTGGTGCATGC
>JALYOY010000301.1 GCA_030856655.1 Pseudomonadota bacterium
ATCGTAAACAGCGCCATTATTCAGCCCAGTTTCCGCAATTGCTCCTTAAGTTTCCCCACCATCGCACGATAATTGGCAAGCCGCTCTTTTTCCTGCTCTACTACCTTGGCCGGCGCGCGCTCGACGAAGCTGGCATTGGCAAGTTTGATTTCTGCTTTGGCGGTTTCGCCTTCGATACGGACAATTTCCTTAGTTAAGCGCTCGCGCTCGGCGGCCATATTCACTTCAATTTTCAGCATCAACCTGAATTCGCCCACAATCGCTACCGGTGCTTCGGCATGAGGCAAGCTGTCTTGCATGATTTCCACGCACGAGAGTTTAGCCAACGCCATCAGGTAAGGGACAAAATCAGCCAGAGTTTGACTATTGCCTACCGCCAGAAGTGGAATCTTTAGCGCCGGGGAAAGATTCATTTCACCGCGCAAGGTGCGGCAAGCATTAATCATTTCCTTGAGCGACACGATACGCCTGACAGCATCTTCGCTAATGCGCGCCGGGTTCGCCACGGGATACGGCTGGAGCATAATGCTTGCGCCTTGCTTACCTGCAAGCGGCGCGATTTTCTGCCACAATTCTTCGGTAACAAAAGGGATAATGGGATGGGCCAGCCGCAGTGTAGTTTCCAGTACTTTTGCGAGGGTACGACGGGTGGCGCGCTGTGCAGCGTCGTTGCCACTATTCAACTGTACCTTGGCAAGTTCCAGATACCAATCACAATATTCGTCCCAGACAAATTCATAGATTTCTCGAGCCGCGACATCAAAGCGATAGTCGTGAAAAGCTTGCTCCACCGCGCTTTCCGCCATTTGCAAACGGCTTATGATCCACTTGTCCGCATCGGAATACTCCAATGGCAGCTCATTGGCCAAAACCGGGACCAAACCTGTATCTTTTCCCTCGCAATTCATCAACACATAGCGGGTGGCATTCCACAATTTGTTACAGAAATTCCGGTAACCTTCGCAGCGCTGCATATCGAATTTAATATCGCGGCCATGGGAAGCGAGACTGGCAAAAGTAAAACGCAGCGCGTCGGTGCCAAATGCGGGAATACCATCCGGAAAATGCTTGCGTGTAATTTTCTCGATGGATTCGGCTTGGGCGGGATTCATCAGGCCGGTAGTGCGTTTGGAAATCAGGCTCGGTAATGCAATGCCGTCGATGAGGTCCAGAGGATCCAGCACATTGCCTTTGGATTTGCTCATCTTGTGGCCCTCCGCGTCGCGGATCAACCCGGTTACGTAGACTTCCTTGAACGGGACCTTCCCGGTGAAGTGCAGCGACATCATCACCATACGGGCCACCCAGAAGAAGATGATGTCGAAACCGGTGATCAGCACTGAAGTCGGCAGAAAAGTCCTGAGCTCGGGAGTTTCTTCCGGCCAACCGAGTGTGGAGAATGGCCATAGAGCCGACGAAAACCAGGTATCGAGAACGTCCTCATCCTGCGTGAGCTTACGCTTGCCAGCTTGCCTCTGGGCGTCCTCCAGGCTATACGCGACATAGATATTGCTGTCCTCGTCATACCACGCGGGAATCCGATGTCCCCACCATAATTGGCGCGAAATGCACCAATCCTGAATGTTTTCGAGCCATTGGTTATAAACATGGCTCCAGTTTTCCGGCGTAAATTTAACCTCGCCGCTCGCCACTACTTCCAATCCGCGTTTTGCCAGCCCTTCCATCGCCACATACCACTGATCGGTGAGCATTGGCTCAATCACCGCATGCGTGCGATCACCGCGAGGCACCATCAATTTATGCGGTTTGGTCTCAGCCAATAATTCCCGTGTTTCCAAATCGGCGATAATTTTCTTGCGGGCGTCAAAACGATCCAGGCCCTGATACTCGGCAGGGGCACAATCGTTGATCTTTCCATCCAGCGTGAAAATGCCAAGTGGAACGAGCTTGTGCCGCTGCCCCATCTGGTAGTCATTGAAATCGTGAGCGGGAGTGATTTTCACGCAGCCGGTACCGAATCCCGGATCGACATACGGGTCGGCGATCACGGGGATGCTTCGTTCGCATAATGGCAGGCGTACGTGGCAGCCGATCAGGTGCCGGTAACGGGGGTCATCCGGATGCACAGCGACCGCCATATCTCCTAGCATGGTTTCGGGACGGGTGGTAGCGACAAGCAGCCCTTCTGCTCCTGTCTCATCCGGACTTGCACCCGAATCCTTTTCGAGCGGGTAGCGAATATGCCAGAGAAACCCGTCTTCCTCCGTTGACACCACTTCGAGGTCGGAAACAGCGGTTTGCAGTACCGGGTCCCAGTTCACCAGCCGCTTGCCGCGATAGATCAGCCCCTCGCGATAAAGCCGAACGAAAACCTCAGTGACGGCGCGGGACAACCCTTGATCCATGGTAAAGCGTTCACGCGACCAGTCGCAAGAAGCTCCGAGCCGCCGCATCTGGCGGCTAATAGTGGAGCCGGACTCTTCTTTCCATTGCCACACGCGCTTAAGAAATTCTTCGCGCCCTAGATCGCGCCGGCTCATGTTTTGCTGATCCAATTGCCGCTCCACCACGATCTGGGTGGCAATCCCGGCATGATCCGTGCCCGGCTGCCATAACGTATTATCTCCACACATGCGATGATAGCGCGTAAGCGTGTCCATCAAAGTATGCTGGAAAGCGTGCCCCATATGCAGCGTACCGGTTACATTGGGGGGTGGCAACATGATGCAATAAGCAGGGGTTGTTCCAGCGGCTGTCCCATTGGGCATGGGCTTGAAATAGCCAGCGGATTCCCAGTGAAGATACCAGCGGCCTTCGATAGTCCGCGGGTCAAAGCTTTTTTCGAGTTCCATGGATATCGGGGACGTACAGGAAACCAATTATTATAACGGAAGACGCAGATGCAGACGGCGAGCTTCGTCAAGAGAGGCGCCGCCTGTGCAGAACTATGCGTTGATGGTCTGAGAGTTGTGGAAAATTGTAGATTGGTTCCGCTCAGGTTGCCAACAGTGGCTATCAGAAACCAAATAGACGGTGTTCCAGCGCCTGAACCAATGCCGTCCGCGCTCTGGTATCGAGATCGAGCCCGGCATCCCTGAGTGCGGAATCCAGAATTTGCTCAAGTAGCGAAGTGATATCAGACTGAGGCGACAGCATTGACGGAGTCAAAAGTACTGTTTCAGTGAGAACTGGTATGTTGTCGGCCGCCGTCAGTGATGTCTGCTCCGGCGCAACGGCAGGGGTAGAAACCGGCAAGGAGGCTGCGGTATTATCCGCTTCGCTCAAAGCGGGAGGCTTGCCCTCGTGTTTGCAAAGCAGCGCATCCAACTTGCTCAGGATCTCATCGTAATCGGCCTCTGACGAAATTTCGTTGCTGTTTGTCATAGGGGTACCGGGGTTTCCGAGGCAATGGATTGACGGTGGGAAGGATAGGTCATGAATGTCGGCAATGAGCAAGATGAGGACTTAGCAGCCTGTCGGACATAAAGGAAGTCGGCTGCAAAAGCGTCTGACCGGTCCATATTTCGCCGCTTTTTTGGCCAATAGAACAACTATTGGCCTTCAATATCGTCAAAATCTGTCCTCGCCCCAGTCACTTTTTCGCTTCGATTCTTTAAGTCCGACAGGCTGCTAGAGTTTGAATCCATCTATACCATCCCAAGTTTGTGATGTCGAATTTCATACCCTCGGTCCTGATAGTAACGGTAGCGCTTCCGTGCGGCGCGCGTATCTTCCGCCGTGCTCCCGGTGATTTCGATCAAGCGCTGGAAACGGCTGAAGAAAGGCGGATACTCAACGTCCAGGTTGAGCAGCACGTCATCATGCGGAAGCTTCGGGGGCTGACGGCCGATGACGACTGGGGTTATACCGGACAGCTTATCTTCAGTATGGCAATGCGGAATAAAATCGATCGAGGAAAAAGTCCACAATAATTTGTCGAGTTGCCCGGCCATAGCCGCATCAGGAGTATAAATCATCAGTTTAAGGCCTTGCCGTACCACCTTGGCGACAAGACGGCAGGCAGTGTTCAATCTATCGCCACCGCCAGAGTAAAAGTCGATTTTGGTCATGACGATAGGCTACAGTGCTTTCTTCACCGTCCGCCCGACCAAAAATTGAGTCAGCAGCGGAACCGGCCGGCCTGTTGCGCCTTTTTCCTTACCGGACTTCCACGCGGTACCAGCGATATCCAGATGAGCCCATCGATATTTCCTGGTGAAACGCGACAGGAAGCAGGCGGCGGTAATGGTTCCGGCAGCGCGCCCGCCAATGTTAGCCATATCGGCAAAATTGCTTTTCAGTTGCTCCTGGTAATCATCCCATAATGGCAGACGCCACGCGCGATCAGCCGCTTGGCTGGAAGCGAGCATCAACTCCTCTGCCAGTTCTTCATCATTGCTAAGCAGACCCGTCGCCACATGCCCGAGTGCGATGACACAGGCGCCAGTGAGGGTAGCGATATCTATCACTGTATCCGGGTCATAGCGCTCGGCATAAGTCAGCGCGTCACACAGGATTAGCCGTCCTTCAGCATCGGTGTTGAGGATTTCTATGGTTTGCCCGGACATGCTGGTAACGACATCGCCGGGTTTAGTGGCATTGCCGCCCGGCATGTTCTCGGTGGTGGGAATGATGCCGACCACATTGATCGGAAGCCGCATTCTCGCAATCGCCGTAATGGTGCCAAGCACACTGGCAGCACCGCACATGTCATACTTCATTTCATCCATTTCCGCTGCGGGTTTCAACGAAATGCCGCCAGTATCGAACGTGACACCTTTGCCCACTAGCACGACGGGTCTTTCCTTTTTTGCTCGTCCCCAGTATTCCAGCGCGATCAGCTTGGCGGATTGATGACTGCCGCGTGCAACGGCCAGCAAGGACCCCATGCCGAGCTTTTCCATGTCCTTCTGCTCCAGGATAGTAACCTTGAGCTTATAAGTCTTGGCGATCCCTACGGCCTGCTCTGCCAGGTAGGTCGGGGTACAGATGTTGGGTGCCAGGTTACCCAGATCTTTGGCTAGATTCATGCCGTCGGCGATGGCAAGCGCTTGCTGCAAAGCGTGCTCGCTGCCGGTAAGCTCCGCCCGGCTCATCGTATGTATCATGCCCAGCGTAACTTTGCGCAGGCGCGGTTTGATTCCCTCTGCTTTGCTTTTGAGGCGGTCGAAGCGGTAAATGCTCTCCATCGCCACGATTACGCTCTGTGAAACTTTCCAGGCGGCATCGCGCTTTTCTACTTGCACCTCGATCAGAAACAGGGTAGCGTCCTCGGCGCCAGTTTCATGCAGCGCTTTGAAAGCCGCGCGCACCGATTCGCAGTATCCTTTATCACCGAACTCTCGTTCCTCGCCCAGTCCCACCAACAATACTCGCTCGCAGAGGACATTGGGCACATTGTGCAGCACCAGCGTCGAGCCGGCCTTGCCTTCCATATCGCCACTTTGCAATATACCGCTGATATAACCGTTGGAGATCTTGTCCATAGCAAGCGCAGCGTCAGTTAATTTGCGCGGCTCGAACACGCCTACCACCACACAGGCACCGCGCTGTTTCTCCGGATTCCCGCTTTTTATGCTAAATTTCACCACTCGCTCCTTCGTGTTCATGGTCTTGCCGACAGATTGCCCCAGCCGGATAATGGGCCGATTATCGCCGGACTATTCGCATAAAGTCAAAGCGGACCGCATAGCTGGCTAATAAAAAACTCCGTAACCGATCTTGCACACTGATCGGTGAACGGCAGAACCTGGGTGTTATTAGCGGGGGCACAATGGTTTAGTGTGTTGTTTATGTAGTGACCGGCAATATAACCAACGCTGTCATGAACGAATAGAGAACTATCTTGAAAGCAAAGTCAGCAGATAATTATCAGGCGAAACTCGCGACGCCTTTTGCCATTCTTGGTTTTCGTATCGAGGAAGACTGGTTGACCGATATCGAATATTTGCCCCTCGATACGCCGTCCCTAGCTCCGCAAATGCCTTTAGCCAAGGAAGTTTGCCATCAATTGCAAGCCTATCTGGCTGATCCCGGTTTCGCATTTGATTTGTCGCTTCATGTTAGTGGCACCAATCATCAGTGCCGGGTATGGCATACCATTCAGAACATCCCCAGCGGCACAACCCGCAGTTATGCGGATATCGCTACGCAATTGCACTCCGCTCCCCGCGCTGTAGGGCAGGCGTGCGGCGCTAACCGACTTCCCATCGTCATTCCGTGTCATCGTGTTATTGCCAGGAACGGTGGACTAGGTGGCTTCATGAACGCAAGAGACGGAGTTCCGCTTGCTATCAAGCACTGGCTGTTGCACCATGAGCGCAGCCGAGCTTAACGCAGGGTTGCTGGATGAGTTCTTTGATGCCCTATGGCTGGAAGACGGCCTATCTCGCAACACCTTGGAGAGCTACCGCAGCGATCTGCAGCAATTCGGCGACTGGCTCGCAAAGCAAAAGTGGAATGACCGCGCGCTTGCAGCTGCGACGCATTCAGATCTGCTTGGGTTTCTTGCTTATAAGGTTTCGGTCAAGGTCAAGGCCAGCACTACAAGCCGCGAGCTTTCGAGTTTGAAGCGGTTCTACCGCTTTTTGCTGCGCCAGGGAAAAATCCATGCTGATCCCAGTCTCAACATTGATACGCCGAAGCTTCCCCGTGGTCTGCCTGCAAGTCTGACCGAAGCAGACGTGGAAGCGCTGCTTGCCATGCCTGATGTGAAACAACCGTTGGGTTTACGTGATCGCACCATGCTGGAGGTGCTATACGCCAGCGGGCTGAGGGTATCGGAACTGGTTAGCCTTGAGGTCGCGCAAATCAGCCTGAGCATGGGTGTCATACGAGTGATGGGCAAGGGTGGTAAGGAGCGCCTGGCCCCCGTGGGAGAGGAGGCGCTGGAGTGGGTCATGCGCTATATAAAAGAATTTCGATCCGTACTGCTTGATGGAAAGGCCAGTAATGCGCTGTTCGTTACCTCTCGCGGTTCAGCCATGACACGCCAGGCTTTCTGGCATCTAATCAAGCGCCATGCGCGCCACGCGGGCATCATCAAGCCCTTGTCGCCACATACGTTGCGCCACGCTTTTGCGACTCACTTGCTCAACCACGGCGCCGACCTGCGTGTCGTGCAAATGTTGCTGGGCCATGCCGATATTTCCACCACCCAGATATATACGCATGTGGCGCGCGAGCGGCTGAAACAGATACATTCCATGCATCATCCACGAGGATAATGGCGGGGCCTGGATGTGAGGCAATTCGGCTTCGTGAAAACGATTTGCGCATGCATGCCAAAATAATCATTGCGTAATCACCTTTCCACGAGCGTACCGCTGCAAACAGAGCAATAAGAGCAATAAATCAACGTGTTGAAATCTTCGTGGCTGAGCGGCGCCATAATGCAGTTGACCAACAATGAGCGGTTCAAATAAGCTGGATCCAGTCACTCGCTCCTCTGCGGCATAACGCGCCGCTACCCAGCTTACGGGTCGCTATGAATGGACCGGTTATGGATGGATTATAGGCTGATCGGCATCTCTTACCGGTATGCGCCAGATAAACGCCACCAGCGTGATACCCAATGCAGCCAGCATTGCCTGGTGCCAAACAGATGTCAGCAGCAGGATAGAACTCCCGAATGACAACACCATCAGCAGATATACCCAGCGCTTGACCCGGCGCGGAATGCTGCGGTGTTCGGTCCATTCACGGATGATCGGACCGGCGATGCGGTTGGCCAGGAGCTTGTCATGAAAGCGTTCCGAGCTGCGTGCGAAGCAGGCGGCAGCCAGCAGCACAAAAGGGGTCGTGGGCAGCACCGGCACCATTATCCCCACCACGCCTAGTATCAGTGCGGCGAAGCCCACTGTTAAATACAAGGCGCGAACCAGACGCGAATTGTGCAGACGCGTTGAGCTTTCCTTCTGTTTTCCTTGGCCTGTCTCCTCGTTCGGGCGCTCCTGCATGCGTGTAGTCTCCATCCAGTTATTGTAATCTCCATCCAGTTATCAATGGCTATCAGCCTTGACAGGCTGAATTCGGCTGCAGCGCGGACTCACATACCGGGTATAATATTGAGAGTTTGATGCGCAGAAAATACTGATTGTCGACAATCCGATATCGCATTTTAGCTTCTCTCCAAGGCGCGGAACCGGTCAAAGTAGAAACGCGGCTTGTTCCTGATATGATTCATTGCATCTGTAAAGTTCGAAGTTCCAAAAAAAACGGCTGATCTATAAACGGCATGCCAACTCATCGGCAAATTGAGGCAATGAGCAAAAAAGGTTAAGTCAGCGTCCTTCATATATCAGGACTAATTTTTTGAGAACAACGAAGTATTGGAGTAGGCGGCAATTTTTAACCGTCCTTCGATGATTTCAATTAACTTTCGAGGTGGCCATGTCTAAAGTAAGCACACTGATTAATTTGAGCATATTGATATTCGGCATCGTTCTCCTCCCCCAAGTTGCATTTTCCGAAACTAAAAAAGGAGGACCCGTGACCGAACTCATAAAGAAAGATATAAAAACAGGCGCCGGAGAGGAAGCGGTTATCGGCAAAACAGTCGAAGTGCATTATACCGGTTGGCTTTACGATGCCGCTGCACCCGAGAAGAAAGGTGCCAAATTTGATAGTTCCCGCGATCGTGGCGTGCCTTTTTCGTTTCTGCTGGGGGCCGGACGCGTAATTAAGGGCTGGGACCGGGGGG